>CALGUM010000082.1 GCA_937902295.1 uncultured Candidatus Saccharibacteria bacterium
AGGCTGTATGCCTGGAGCGATAGCGTAATCAACCGGTCGAATAAGCTCTGTCGTCACACCATGTGATTGCATGAGATCAATTGCTTTTGACATCAGCCCTTCGGTATTACTTACTTCTGGTGATTTTTTTAACGTGCCATTCAAAAAAAGCGCGGTAAGTCCTGAGAATTCTGTAGTTGTTGTCATAGTCCTCCTTCTCGTATCTATCCTTCTATTATACGCGTTTCTGGATACTACCAATACCCAGCGCGAAGGTAGTGCAATTACTGCTCGTACTGTGCAATCTGTGCAATACGACGACTATGACGAACTTCTTTGGAAAAAGGCGTGTGTAAAAATGTATCGATCAGCTGCAATGCTTCTTCAACCGAATGCTGACGGGCACCGATAGAAATCACGTTAGCATCGTTATGCTCACGCGCGAGCTGTGCTGTTGCTGCATTCCACACTAATGCTGCACGTATGCCTTTTACTTTGTTAGCAGCGATTTGTTCACCATTACCTGAACCACCAAACACTACACCGAGTGCCTCGACGCCACTACGTTGATCACTCGCCACCGCCTCAGCTGCAGCAATCACAAATGCAGGATAGTCATCGTCTGGATTGTACTCATGCGCACCGTGATCGACTGACTCATGCCCCTGATGCAGTAAATGCTCTTTGAGTGTATTTTTGAACTCTAAACCTGCGTGGTCTGTGGCAATGTGTACTTTCATATCACTAGTATACTGCGAAAAACACAAGAGGCCTAGGGTAGGCCTCTTGTGTTTGTACTACGTGCGTTTTTTCGAAGTGATAGCAATTTTCTTTGGCGTAGGCAGAGGAGTCAATGGTACACTCTCGTGTCAAGAGTGCTAATTTATTTTTTTAATCCCGACTGGCTCTCATCTGATGCCAGCTGTCAAACACTAAGCTCACGAATATGATCCACATGAGCGCCACCAACCATCCGGCCATAATATCAGTCGGATAGTGCACGCCAAGATACAGTCTACTATAGCCTATCAGCATCATGTATATTACACCGCCCACTATTGATACGGTTCGCCATTTCGTATGCCACAAAACCGCTATCAGACTGAATGCAATAGCGGAACTTGCGATAGCATGACCGTTGGGGAATGAATAGCTTGCCTCGAATATAATTTGCTGCCACAAATCTGGGCGTACTCGCTCAAATAACAGCTTAAGTACCGTGCTAAGCACCATTGCACCACCCACTCCTACCGCAAACTGCACCGCTCGACTTATATGCTCTTTGCGGTATAGTACTGCTACAACAGCTCCAATCGCTACCACTGCTGCTGCCACTCCGCCAAACTGTGTGACCATCCACCATACCGCATCTTGTAGTCCCGATGCGGTAGTATGTACACTGAGGAGCACATAGCGATCAAACTCCATCGTCGTACCTTGCCCTACGGCAGTCGCAAGCTGGAGGAAAATTAGCAGCGCGAGCACTACTGCACTGATCCTCACACCTCGCCAGACCCAATACTCGCGCGGTATGCGCTGCTGTATAGTGTTGAGTGTCTTACTGTGTTTACTTTGTCTCATGTGAACCCTCTTTTTTTGTAGCGAATTTGCACCGCTCCGCCCTTCACACAAAAACTCAGTGGAGTGGGGTCAAAATGTTCACCGTCCACTTCGCTCGGCTGCGGTGTTGATGTGTGAATCTTAATATCTCGTGCGATCAAGTACGAGGCATGGCGTGCGCTTTTACGAGGTCCAATATAAAATTTTACTGTTTGTATAATAAAATTGATTCGACCACGACCCCCAATAGGAAATACGATTAGCTCATGATTGTCGACGCGAGCATCGGCAGAAATTGCTTGCCCTGCGTGATACCGACCGTTCGCGATAATCACCTGATGAGTCTCGAAATGTAACTCCAGCTCACCGTCTTTGTCGGTTACCGTCACAAAAAACGGCTTGTGCTGCAACAAACATTTCAACCCCACGAATGCATAGGCTAGCCGCCCCCAGCGGTGCTTTTGCGCGCCTGTCACGTTACTTGCTACAAGTGCAGATATCCCAATCCCCACAACATTTGCGAAGTTCCGCTGCCCCACCTGACCCAAATCAACTTTCTGCGCAGAACACTGCGTGAGTAGTGCCACAGCCTCTTCTATCACAAATGGGATGCCAAGACTTCGTGCGAAGTTATTAGTAGTACCGAGCGGTATAATCCCAATTTCTATCGATGATTCTTCCATGTAACCTACTACTCGACTGACGGTCCCGTCACCAGCTGCCACAATGAGCAGTTCTGGCTGAGTACGCTTAATCGACCGTACAAGAGAATACAAATCCACACCTTTGCCCATTTTGTGCGTCGCTGTGATTTCGATACCACGTGCCTGACATGATCGCATCACCTCAGTATAGGCTTTCTTTCCTTGACGAGAATCGAGATTAATTAAAAGTGACGCACGATGCATGATGTTCATAGTTCTATTGTACTAAGTTATCTCACCCCTACTAGATAGAGCCATACTTTTTACCTGTCGGAGCAAGCCCGACATGTGACGCCGCATCCATCTCGGAGTACACCAGCTCGAGTGCATACTCTCCTAGTCCCCCTACTCGCGTCTGCAGCTGTTCAAAATACTCATGGATTGGTACTTCCTCGGCAGCGGCATGCCGCTGGAGATCGACAAGATATGCATATTGCCGCACCGGTTCATCCGACACCTCTCCTCTTAGTCCTGCGAATAGACCCATATTATATTTGATCCAGTCATCTACACTTGGATTGCACTTCGTTATATACAACTCTTGATCCGCCACGTTTGACTCCTCACTATTTTTAGTATGTGAAGTATTATAGCGCATACAGTCGCACGTTACTGCAGTATTTTAAACTGGTAGGCCCTAGTGGTCTAACTGACAGCCTCCTCGGCGCTAGAACCTTTCGCAAACTCCTCGACCATCTTTTCACAAAATATCGGGATATCTCCTGGATTTCGTGAGGTCACGAGACCATCGTCGACTACGACTTCTTTATCCACCCAAATTGCTCCTGCGTTTTCTAGGTCAGTCCGTACACTTGGCCACGAGGTGACAGTTCGCCCTTCCACTACACCAGCCTCTATAAGCACCCACGGTGCATGACAAATTGCTGCAACAGGTTTGTGTTGGGCAAAAAATTCTTGCACAAAACCTACTGCAGTTTTGTTCATACGTAATGTATCTGGATTTTCCACACCTCCAGGTAGTAGCAAACCGTCATACTCCGCTACTGCAGCATCTTCTACCGCCAAATCAGTTTCGACTTCGGTACCGTTTTTTCCTGTAAATGAACCTTCTTGTTCAGATATAATCGTGACCGTCGCCCCAGCACTTCGTAGCGCTGCAAGCGGCTCTTCTAGTTCACTGTCTTCAAACCCATCGGTTGCAAGCAGTGCAATATGTTTTGATTGTAATATTTCGCTCATACATACCTCCTACATTCTATGGTAGCGCGAGACTCATATGATTTTTGTGACAATACTCACATAAAAACGCTTTTTTGCTCTACTTGTTATGGAAAGCTCAAGCACAAATGTATTCCTCATACTTGTCAGCCTAACTATCTCGCCAAATAAGAAAGCACCCCTCGTCATACGACGAGGGGTGCGCCCTTTCTCCTTCCTACTCGAGTTTATGCCTTGCGCAAAGACCAATCTCAGTCAATCTTTGTTTGGTAGTTTCCGGTGCAATACCTAGCTCAGCGTCAGGGATGAAATAGTATTCTGTCGCCCATTCAGTCGGGAAAACCTTTTCGGTTGTCGCGCCGAACTCTAGTATCAAGCCATGGATCTCGATACCATTCTCGACAAACTCATCTCCCAGTGTCACCAAAATACCTTCACCAACATCCTCTAGCGCTACAGGTGCAAAGTACCCATACGAGCCCCTGGATTCATCTTGCGGATGAAGTGGATAGTAATCGAGCGCATCACCACAGCCGCCAGCTAAGAACTCACCAGGCTGACGTGACTCAACACGGTCGGTATACCAAGCCGGCTCAACTGGGGCCGATACAACCACAACAACATAAGGTATATCTAGTCCTGCTAATTCAGCAGAAACCTGCTCCCCTAATGCGTTGTCGTCGGTTGCACTACAGGCAGCCAGACTCACAGCAACAGCTAATCCCGCAGCAATACTACCAATTTTCTTGGTCATGACAGTCTCTCTTCTTGTAGTGGTGGGTAAAAGAACGAAGCAGTAGTGTACTGCCTAAGTATATATTACAATATATTTCTTACAATGCAATGTCTGGCACTGTTCTAATACACCTATTCTGCCCGACGAGCAAAAAGTTCCTGTGTCTCGCGCATAAATATTTCAGCGGTTTTTGGCCCTACACCGTAGAGTGTCTGGAGACGTTTGGACAACTCATCTTCGTCGGCACTATCTTCTACCATAAGCTGAAGTGAGCCATCGTACTGCGAGATGAGCTGCTGCATGCAGGTTTTGAGCGCGTGAGTCATGACGTGCTGATACCGAGTATAGCCGCCAGTACGGAGAAGTTGCACCAGCTCCCTGTCGCTCATGCGAATAATTGTCCAGGGTAGATCGAGTTTGCGATCAATAAACAACTGCCATGTACGTACTGCCACCGTAGACTGGATAGGCTTACCTAGTAAAAATGTGAGCAAAAACCAACGAAACATGTCGTCATCTCCCGATGTCACATCGAGATTAAAATCAGCTGCGTGGTGTACTGGTCGAGGTCGCTTGGTGTGCGGTGAGACTGCTGGCTTTTTGACTGTAGTAGACATACTCCTCTTCTGACCTCTCGAATCACTATTCGGCAAATGGTTTGAGCACGACTTTAACCACCCCGTCTTGTTTTTTCTGGAATCGTTCGTACATACGCGGTGCTTCGTGCAGTGGTACCCGATGCGTGGCGAAATCGTCCACACCTAAGACATCATTATCAATGAGCAGTGGCATGATGTCATCGATCCATCGCTTGACGTTCGCCTGGCCCATTCTTATTTGCACCTGTTTGTCGAACATGGTGTCAAGAGGCATTGGGTCCATTTTGCCCACATACACTCCAGAGAGTGAAACTGTGCCGCCGCGGCGCACGGCTTCGATGGACGCGTGGAGTGCACCCATTCTGTCAACGCCAGCATTAGAAAGTAGTGGCTCAGACACCGCATCGGGCAGTATACTCGTGGCGTCATGGATAAACTTCTCCGCTGGTGAGCCATGCGCCTCAAACCCAACAGCATCGATCACAGCATCAGCGCCGCGTCCATTGGTTTTGTCG
>CALGUM010000083.1 GCA_937902295.1 uncultured Candidatus Saccharibacteria bacterium
ATCTAGCCGGCAGCCCTCTACCCGAAGCGCAGATATACGAACGCGACATACAAATGATTCGAGACTGCGACGCCGTAATAGCCGAAGTAACAAACCCCTCCCTTGGTGTAGGCTATGAGCTTGCATATGCCGAGCAGATTGGTAAGCCAATCTTGTGTCTATTTAACGCTAGTTCAGGTCGCAGCCTCTCCGCGATGGTCAGCGGCAATCCATATAATGTCGTTGAACATGTTGCTGAGGATACTATCGACAAAGTTATCAAAGACTTTCTGATGTAGATCTATAGCTCAACAGTGTATTCATCGAAAAAGAACTCGTCTCCAAAAAAGCTCCGCGCAACAATTGTTTCTACCGCAGGTGCAAGCTCATATTGCTGTAGTTTGAGAGGCGCGCACCAACGAATATGCTCGGCCTCCGGATACTCATGAAGCTCGAACCGACACACATGCACTAATGTCGACGAGAGCATAGCGCCGTCTACCTTCACGCGAATATATGCATCACCGACGTGACGAGGTTTCACTCCCTCGAGGCCAAGTTTTTCGTAGGCTTCGCGCATAGCGCCCACTTGCACGGATTCATCATCGATATGCACTTTGCCGTACGGTAGCGTCCACGTGTCGATATACGGCTGTTTAGTGCGTTGCTGCAGCAACACGTTCCCAAAACCATCTTGCACGAGTAACATCGTAATCATCTTGGGTTGGTGGCGCACAAACAACTTATCTGCGTTCACCCTGTCAACATAACTCAGACCCACGGGCGTAAGCGTATAGCCACGATCGATTTTGTTGATAAACTTGTTTTTCCGCAGCAGCTTAAGGTGATAGCTAAATAAGTTCGTGTCGGCACGGGGAGGCCTCAGCTCACTAAAACGGGCTGTTTTCTGATACAGTAGAACGGAAATTATGTGCTTTTGGATATGATGGGTGATCTCTTGCTCAAACATATTTGACTCAAATTAAACTCTCTAGATGCTCGTAGTATATCGCGATATGATTAAAAAGTCATCTGTAATATATCCATTAGGAGAGATAGCAATATGGTAGAAAAAATTCACACTACAAATAGTATTGAGCAAAAATATAACGAAACCGAAAAGACCTACTTGCCTCGGCGTGACCACATTCTTGATAGATTTCGCGACCACACAGTGAAAACTATCCAGCAACCGTACCTGAGCCATCCAAGTGAAGATTACAGCTTGCGCCTGCGTCACACGACCAGCCAGAAAGGCACGAGGATAGATGCCACGCTCAAAAGTCGCGGCGAAGTGGTCGAAGCTGGATTATCACGCGACGAATTCACTGCCCCCATCGCAATAAATAGATATACCTATTATAACGACAATCTCCCAGCGGTACACAAGCAACGCAGCAGCCCTCTCGAGTCAATCGATATCGATTTTTACACCGACGGATACACACACGTAGAAAGTGAAGATCCGGTTGCATGGCGGCGTTTTCTCGATGAGTTTAACCTCTCGGACGCCGACTTCGAAGACGTAACTGGAGAAGTATTCACCGATAATGAATGGCGTGCGCACCAACAGTATCGCCGAGAACATGGCGGGCGTGAGGCGCTCTCTCCACAGCGTGAGTTCGAATCAGAGATTGCACTTGAGGCAATTTTACACTACGCAAAAAGTCGTGTGCGTGTATCGCGTGGACGTCTTCCGGTTGTCCGACTGTACGGCAGGTCAGGATCTGGCAAATCACACCAGCTCGATCTATTGCGAGATGGCCTACGCGAACATAGTGTAGAGTCTGAGGTAATCTCTACAGATGATTACAATATCGGGATCGCAGAGATTACCCGACAAAGTGCAGACGTACCTCCGACTAACTTTGACCACGAAGATGTATACGATCTCTCCACAGCTCATGACGATGCTATGAAACTATTGGCGGGCAAACCTGTGCGTGACCGGCGATACAATTTTACTACTAGCGAACCTGTCTTTTATGGTGAGAGAGCGGCGCCAAAAGACGGCAGTGTACTCTTTGTAGAAGGATTATGGGCTCGCCACAGCACGTTCGACTTTGCCGATCTGACATTTGAGGTGCCTACACCTCTTGCCACATCTATAGGTAGACGCATCACTCGTGACCTCGTGGCTCGCCCCGTGTTCGCGAACCCTGCGGACAACCTTGGCTATTACCTCGAACATGCAGAGCCAGCATACCGCGGCGCGTAACTATGTCCGGCAAATACCTCAAAGGACATCCACCAAGTAACTCGAGACGCCTCGAGACAAGACAAAGGCAGACTACTTTACAACTTTTACAAAATTCGTCACCAGACCTTCACGTATCCAGCGCTGTTCATATGTAGTTTGAATCTTATACTCATCCGGAAGTTCAGATTCATGCAGGT
>CALGUM010000084.1 GCA_937902295.1 uncultured Candidatus Saccharibacteria bacterium
TTCTACGGAGTGTTCCTTGGTGCCATCTCCGTCAAACCGAACAATGTTTTTATTCGGATATATGCGCCGCAGCTCACTCTCGATGAGTTTTTTGCCAATACCTTTATGAATAATCTCACTTTCTTTGCAGACAGGACACATCGTGGGAACAGAGGTGGTGTAATGGGATATGTGACTCACAAGTGTATGTGAATCGGCATGGAGCGTAAGGGGAATTCCTGTGTCGGGGTCAGTCGCCATCCACCCACAGCTATGACACAAGGTGATCGAAGCGCTGCCGCGTCTATTGTGAAACAACAGCACTTGCTGGCCTTTATCGAGGGTAGTTTCGATAGTAGAAAGTAAGGCTGTAGAAAAAAACCTATGCGAGGCAAAGTTCTGGCGTTTTGTCATATCTACTACATGGACCATAGGTTTCATGGCAGCAGCATCGGCTCGCTGCGAGAGCGTAATGACAGGTGCACCTGATTGTTTCGTTGCGTAATATTCGGCAACTGGCGGGGTCGCGCTTCCGAACACGGCTTTTGTAGTATGAAATCCAGCTAGAATCGTGGCGACACGCAGTGCTGAGTAGCGCGGTGACTGCTCCTGCTTGTAACTCGGTTCGTGCATCTCATCTACAACCACAAGACCAAGCTGCGCGATAGGTAAAAACAATGCAGAGCGTGGTCCGATTACTACATAGGGCCCGGGTGACTCGAGCACCTGTTGCCATATCATATGGCGCTCGGCTTCGGTTTGGTGTGAATGTGTGACAAGCACACGCTCGCCAAACTCCTGGCGAAACTCGTCAACAATTTGTGAAGTAAGAGCGATTTCTGGCACTAGTATAATGACAGATTGCCCGTCCTCGATAGCGCGCCTTGTGAGAGTTTTGTAGATGAGGGTTTTGCCCGAACCAGTCACACCATGTAATAGGTGTGTGGTGCTGCGTGAGGTTTGAATACGTTCTACCGCCTTTGTTTGATCATGCGTGAGGGTGTGGGATTGCTGCACGCGTATTGGACCTTCTGGAGGTAGGGTTGCCCGGACACGTCGCTGCTTGTCTATACCCCTCGGTAGCAAGCCAGACAGTACGGTAGCAAGGTGCGTGGCGTAGTATTCACTCATCCAAATAGCGGTGCGCACGAGAGGCTCTGGGAGGGGCTGCGCCACAAGGAGCTTCGTGATGTCACGGGTGTCGAAACGTGGCTTACTCGCACCGCACAGGACTACGCCGTGTACTTGGGTTTTACCGACAGGTATCACCACGAGTGAGCCGACTGGCAGTACCTCCGAGCTCTGATATGTAAAAAAATGCACGGACGTGCGCACAATTCTTGTCGGAGCTACCTCGTAATAGTACATATCCTTCATTATACCTCGTATTGCGGTCGCATCGTGATGTCGATGCTGGTACACTGCATATATGTATTTCAATAGTAGGACAGCGGCAGGGGAGCGACTCGCCGAAGAAATTATCAAAAAATATCGCTACGAAGATTGTGCGATACTTGCGCTTAGTGACGGTGCAGTGTTGGTGGGTGAGCCAATTGCAGCTGCACTCCACAGCGTACTGACAATGTTGCTTATCGAGTCGATAGAAGTGCCGGGTGAGGGTATTAATATTGGAGGCCTTAATCAATCCGGTTCGTTTACCTATAATGGCATGTTGACCGCAGGTGAGGTGGAAGGGTTTCGTCAAGAATACTTCGGCTATTTCGAAGAGAAAAAACGCGAAGCCATGATGCGCATCAATAGGTTGCTAGGCGAAGGTGGACTCGTAGACAAAGAGCTGCTCAAAGGGCGCCACATTATCTTAGTTTCCGATGGATTTCATGATGCAGCATCGCTCGATGTTGCACTCGATTTTTTGAAGCCAATTAACACCCAGAGCGTTGTGGTCGCTACTCCAACTGCAAGTGTGCCAGCTGTCGATCGGCTGCATGTTACTGTCGATGATATGTATATTCTCGATGTGAAATCAAACTTTATGGGTGTTGATCATTATTATGAAGATAACACCGTCCCGTCGCACGAAGAAACCGTCAAAAAGATTAACGACATCATTCTAAATTGGCGCTAAACCGATCCAACTACTTGAGTATTGAGTAAATGTTGTGTAGAATGAATATAAGAAAGATAGGTGGCAACGATTTAAATGTTAGATGTATTT
Organism: uncultured Candidatus Saccharibacteria bacterium; assembly: GCA_937902295.1. Lineage (GTDB taxonomy): Bacteria > Patescibacteriota > Saccharimonadia > Saccharimonadales > Saccharimonadaceae > Mycosynbacter. The sequence goes on from CALGUM010000084.1 coordinate 2,156, forward strand.
ATTACCTCCCGAGTACGGCGCAAAATTGTAGTAGTGTACGCAAAGTACCCAGATTTTCGCACGCACGTCCGAGGACTCGCAAAACTTATCAAGGAAGATCCAGGCAATATTCAGCGTGAGCTCAAAAAACTCGAAAAAGTTGGGTTTTTGACGAGCGAAAAGCAGAGCAATACTAAAATTTACTCTACGAATAAGCAATTTCCAATCTTCAAAGAGCTTCAAAGTATCGTCATCAAGTCTCAGCAGCACTCTTCGCGCCCCAAGCGCCCATCAACAGGCATTTAATACGTACTTATGAGCGTATTCGAAGATATCCTCACGGCACGTGGATTGACGGGTGAACTGCGCACTAACTTCTTGCGGCCAAACTATCAGGCAAAACACGACCCTTTTTTGCTGCCAGATATGGAGTCGGCTGTCGACCGGCTGGTGCACGCTCGACAGGCGGAGCAGCGAATTACTATCTATGGTGACTATGATATCGATGGCCTCACCGCCACGACAATTTTGCTCGATGCATTTGAATCATTTGGATTTTCGCATGTCGAATCGTATATGCCGAATCGTTTCGTGGAGGGGTATGGGCTGACGGTCGATGCGGTGGAGCGCATTGCAGCCACTGGCGCCGATCTTATTGTGACCGTCGACTGCGGGAGTTTAAGTGAAAAAGAAATTATTCGTGCCAATGAACTTGGTGTCGACGTTATCGTGACTGATCACCATAATGTTGCGCCGGTGCAACCACCCGCGGTGGCCGTTGTTAACCCTAAGCGCCTG
>CALGUM010000085.1 GCA_937902295.1 uncultured Candidatus Saccharibacteria bacterium
ATACACAACTTGCGCAGGGACTTTCATGCTCTTGAATCCACGATTCTTTGGCGCACGTTGTGCAAGTGGACCTGAACCACCCTGGAACATCGCACGGAGCTTCTTACCTGTACGGGATTTCTGACCTTTAGTACCGCGACCAGCAGTTTTACCACCGCCAGCTGAGATACCTCGACCGACTCGCTTCTTGTCTTTATTGGCAGAAACTTGAAGTTCGTTGTACTTTGTCATTATTTTGTCTCCTTTTTGGCCTGCTTCTTTGGAGCATTGAGCCACTCTTCTCGAGGCACAAGTGTGCGTAGAGCATCTATTGTGGCATATGCAATGTTCACCTTGTTGGTAGAGCCAAGGCTCTTAGAAAGCAAGTTACGGATACCTGTCACGCCAATCACTTGACGTACAACGCCACCAGCGATGATACCGGTACCTAGGGCGGCCGGTTTAATGAGTACCTGCGCTCCGCTCACTTTTACTTCTGCATCATGCGGAATGGTTTCTTTGGCGATTGGTACAGTAATAAGGTTCTTCTTGGCAACATCTGTCGCTTTTGCGATAGCTGTCTGAACGTCTTGACCTTTACTTACGCCAACGCCGACCTTATCTTTACGGTTACCTACCACTACGAGTGCCTTAAAGCGGAAACGGCGTCCACCTTTTACGACACGCGACACTCGGTCAATATTGATTACTACTTCTTCGAACTCTTTTGGTGCAGCATCTGCTGCGTTGCGTCGGTCATCGCGACGTCCTCCGCGCTGACCACCGCGTCCGCGGTTGTCTTGGCGAGGGGTAGTATTTGCTGGGGCTTGTGCGTCAGCCATACTAGAACTCCAATCCTTCTTTACGAGCAGCATCAGCGAGCGCAGCGAGTCGACCAGCATACTGGCGACCGTTGCGATCAAATACGACTGCAGTTACTTTAGCTTTTTTTGCTTTCTTCGCTATATCTGCACCTACTTTGCTTGCAAGCTCGATTTTCGTGCCCGAAACTTTAGTGCCAACTGTCGTAGCAGCGGCAAGCGTATGTGATGCATCGTCATCAATAAGTTGTGCACTCACGTGAGTATTACTGATTGTGACAGTAAGGCGAGGACGTACAGTAGTACCAGAAATCTTCGCACGAGCACGGCCTTTGCGGAGCATCTTATTCAGTGATTTTTTTGCTTGATCAGCCATGATTATTTGCCTGCCTTTCCTGCCTTGCGAAGAATAACTTCATCGACATATTTAATACCCTTACCCTTGTATGGTTCAGGCTTCTTAAGAGAGCGTATTTCTGCTGCAACCTGACCGACTTGCTGTTTGTCGATACCTGAGACGGTGATTGACATCTTGTCACTCGTAATATTGACACCAGCTGGTGCCTTATACTTTACCGGATGGCTAAATCCAAGTGCCATATCAAGCTCGTTGTTGCTTGCTGCTACACGAAAGCCAACACCGCTGACTTCGAGCTTTTTCTCAAATCCTTGAGTAACACCGACTACAGCGTTATTCAGGAGCGAACGTTGCAATCCGTGCTGGGCACGTGCGATACGCTCTTCGTTGTCACGAGTGACTTTTGCGACACCCTCATCGACAGAAACAGTTACGTCACTCAGATGCGGCACAGTGAGTTCGCCTTTGGCGCCCGTCACTTTGATATCATCTGAGTCGACCGTGATTGTCACGCCTGATGGAATCTCTAATGGTAGTTTTCCGATTCGACTCATACTTACCTTTCGTTATTGTACGAGCAAAACTGTTTGTTTTCACGGCTGACACGTCGCGTATACACGCCGTGAGCGCAAAATCTCCCGATTTCACTCGCATAAAGTATTATCTCAACGATTTTAGCATATAATGGCGACTTATTCAACCGTCAGTATGATGCTCATCGAAATATATTATATACGCAGAAGATCCTTGGCAACTGCGCATACACTTTCTGTACTCTCTTGTGATACATAAAAATAACCCTCGCAGTGAGGGTTATTTTTAAGACAGAGTGAGCTGACTCCTAGTACACCTTAAGGAGTAATTCGCCCCCAAGACGCTGTTTTACGGCATCTTGACCGGTCACTACGCCTTTAGAGGTAGATACGAGGACAATACCTCGACCACTCTTGACGCGTGGAATTTCGTCGGCTTTTACGTACACACGACGACCTGGTTTAGAAAGTCGTGTAATCTCATGGATTGTACAACTTTCGCCGCTCTTATTGATAGTGATAACGAGTGTATCACGGGGCTTGTCGGCCTCACGCTTTACACCTGCAAGATAGCCGCTTTTGACGAGCTGCTTTGCAATCACTTCTTTCATGTTGCTCGCAGGAACGCGAACTTCTGTTTTGCCAACCATCTTCGCATTACGAATGCGGGTAAGAAGGTCAGCGATTGGATCTGTAGTTTGCATAGACATATCTTTTATCCTTCCTTCTTACCAACTACTCTTTCGAACGCCTGGAATTTCACCTTTTGAGGCAAGTTCACGGAAATTGATACGGTTGAGACCGAATCGGCGCATGTATGCATGAGGTCGACCACTCAATACATCACGGTTTTTCCAACGTGTCGGGCTACTATTGAGAGGAAGCTTTTGAAGGCCTTCCAAGTCACCCATTTCTTTGAGCTCAGCGCGTTTTGCGGCGTACTTCTGAATCATCTTCTTACGCTTTTCGTCGCGAGCGATGCTAGATTTCTTAGCCATTAACGTCGTCCTCCTTCTTTCTCAAACGGCATACCGAATTTCTCGAGTAGTGCACGGCTATGGGTTTTATCTTCGTTTTCAATAACAAACGTTACCTGTAGCCCGTGAATTACTTGCGTTTCTTCGAAGGTTAGTTCAGGGAAGATAGATTGGTCGTTGATACCAACATTGTAGTTTCCACCTTTGTCGAACGCTTTTGCACCTACGCCGTGAAAGTCACGTACACGTGGCATCGCGACGTTAATGAAACGATCCATGAACTCATACATCTGTGCACCACGGAGCGTAACATTGATTCCAACACGGTTCATGCCAGCACGGATCTTAAAGCCTGCGATAGATTTTTTTGCCATACGATCGACTGGTGCTTGACCAGTAACTTTCGTCAATGTATTCTTGACGACTTCGTAGTGACGCTTATCGTCCTTATTCTTTCCAAGTCCTACGCTCACTACAATTTTCTCGAGCTTTGGTACTTGATGTACATTTGCGAGTCCGAGTTCGGCCTGTAGTTCTTTGCGTATTGTGTCAGTATACAAAGCTTTCAAGCGAGGAGTGTAGGCAGTGTCTTTTGAAGCTGTTGCCATTATTTGATCTCCTTATTTTTTAGCTGACGAGCAACACGCACTGTGGTACCGTCATCTTTTTTCGCGTATCCTACGCGACTTGTCGTAGCTGCTTTTTCATCAACTACGAGTGCAACCTTGTGGAGCGGTGTTGGGACATGAATATCCTTTACACC
>CALGUM010000086.1 GCA_937902295.1 uncultured Candidatus Saccharibacteria bacterium
CGAGGCCCACATAGGCATGAGTTCCGAAGAAGGCACGGTTGCAAGCTATGCGTATTTTGAGAAGCACGTTCTGCCACGGATTGTTGCCGCAGGGTATAATACCGTGCAACTAATGGCGATTGCTGAGCATCCGTATTATGGAAGTTTTGGATATCACGTGGCGAATTACTTTGCACCAAGTTCGCGGTTCGGTACACCAGATGAACTGAAATCGCTTGTGAACGCTGCACACCAGGCGGGTCTTCGAGTAATAATGGACATCGTGCATTCACATGCTGTCAAAAATATCGAAGAGGGTCTCGGGCAGCAAGATGGCTCAACGAATCAATATTTTCATGAAGGCGCGCGCGGTCAGCACGAGCAGTGGGATTCTCGCGTGTTTGATTACGGCAAGCCGGAGGTTGCGCACTTCTTGTTGAGCAACGTACGCTACTGGCTTGATGAGTTTCACTTCGATGGATATCGTTTCGATGGAGTTACGAGCATGTTGTATAAGAGCCATGGTTTAGAGAAGTCGTACACGAGCTACGATGACTATTTCTCGGACGATACCGATCTCGATGCACTCACCTACCTCACTCTCGCGAATGCAGTCGTGCATGATGTAAAGCCGTCTGCGATTACTATCGCAGAAGACATGAGTGCTATGCCAGGTATTGCAATGCCTATAGACGAGGGTGGGATCGGCTTCGATTATCGGCTTAGCATGGGAGTACCAGATTTGTGGATTAAGACACTCAAGCACGCAAAAGATGAAGAGTGGGACTTCGCGCATTTATTGCACGAACTACGCGCACATCGACCCGAGGAGCGAACGATAAGCTATGTCGAAAGCCATGACCAAGCACTAGTTGGTGATAAGACTTTAATTTTTCGATTGGCCGACAAAGCGATGTACGATCAGATGCAGGTGGACGATGATTCGCTCGAGATATCGCGCGCTATAGCGCTTCATAAAATGATTCGCCTACTCACAGCAAGCACGAATGCTGGTGGCTACCTTACTTTTATGGGCAATGAATTTGGTCATCCGGAGTGGATTGATTTTCCACGCGAAGGTAACGACTGGTCATACCACTATGCTCGCAGGCAGTGGTCACTTGTCGATAATCCCAAGTTGAAGTTTTCGCAACTCGGGTTGTTTGACCAGGCTATGATCAAGCTGCTGGCTGCAATGTCTGGCGAGGTTGAGTATACCTATATACATCAAGAGGACATGGTAGTTTCGTATGTGCGCGGAGAGCATATATTCGTATATAACTTCTCCCCTACTCAGTCATACACCGGATACGGAGTACCTGCGCCCAAAGGATTGTACCGTGTAGCAGTAAGTTCAGATGACGCCGCGTACGGTGGACACGGTCATGTAGATAGCAGTACGGAGTATCCGGCCGATGATAGTCAGCTACAGCTGTATTTGCCAGCGCGCAGTGCGCTCGTGTTGCGACGGGACTAGGTCGAATTTTACAAAGATTTTGCCCAAGGCTCGTCAATCTTTTTTATAAATTTCATCGAGACAGAGTTCACGCAGTGGCGTACATTTTTTGGTGTAAGCAACTCTCCTTCGAACACATGGCCAAGGTGTCCTCCGCAACGCGCACAGCATATCTCAGTGCGCATACCATCTGTATCAAGCGTGCGTGATATAGCCCCGTCAATTTCGTCGTCAAAGCTAGGCCAGCCGCAATGCGCATCAAACTTATCACCGGAGCGATACAGGGGCGCGTCGCATTGACGACACACGTACACCCCTGCTGCTGTTTCGTGTAAGAGCGAGCCTGTATAGGGAGCCTCTGTACCTTGGTCGATGATGACGCGCGCTTCTTCGTTGCTCAGTGGATTCATGATCATGCGAGTTATTTCTTCGCTGTGTTTCGTAGTGTGGTATTTTCTAGCCGGTAATTGATTTCACCGCCAAGCAGTATTATAAAACCAGACAGATTAAACCACATCATTAGTGCAATAATACCGGCAAATGTACTATATGTTTCGCTAAAATCAGCAAAATAGCGTGCGTAGGCCACGAATGCGGCGGTGCCTACGAGCCACAGTAATGCGGCAATGACCGAACCCCAACTCACCCATTGCCATTTTGGGCTGGGGCGATCTGGACTGTAACGGTAAAATATCGCCAACGCTGTTGCGACGACTATCAAGATAGCTACCCAACGAAGTGCCGCGAGCACGTGCGCGAGAGGTGCAATAAGCCCGAGCATTTGGAGGACGCGCGCATCGAGTATCAATAATCCAACGATTAGTAGACCGGCTACCGCCCCGCATACCATCAGCCCAAGACTCGTAAGTCGGAGCGTCACAAACTTTCTGGTCTCTGACTGTTCGTAGATGGCATTACTTGCGCTCATGAGGTTGGTCACTGCGCCCGATATACTAAATAGTGCGATCACTACACCAATGACTGCAACGATAATACTCGCCGACTGATTCTCATATGCAGTTTGCAACTGAGACGTGAGTAGTGCGGCAATGTCTGCTGGCATAAACTGTTGAATCGAACTGAGGATCATTTCTAGCTGAGAATAATTAATTACCAAGCTTGCGATCGCGACACTTGCTGCGACGAGTGGGAAAAAAGCAAATACCGCAAAATAGGCAATGCCGGTTGCCAATATGTTAATTCGTTTTGCTGCGATGGCGCTTGCTGCTGCCTTGAGTGCGTATTTCCAGTCTTGGAGGGTAAACTCTCTAGGGTTTGATGCGAAGGGGCGGCTTTTGCCCGCAAGGATCAGCCGCAGAGTCTTTGCTATGTGGATCACTCTATTCATATATCCAGTATATACCACACCGTGCTCCCCTCTCTATGCTGGATATATGGTCTCGCGCAGTATTTTCCTGGTATACTAAAGGTTGTAGACGAAAGGGTATACTATGTCAAAAGGTACAAACCAGAAAAAAGCTGTAAAAAAACCAAAAAAAGATAAGACAGCATAAGGCCGAGCCGTAGCTATAAAAAGCCTCCGACATACGGAGGCTTTTTATATTGAGCGTATCACTATCGATTCATCGCTTGCAGTTGTACGTGCTCGAAATGACTCATATGTATATGTGTTATTTTTTCGCTGTTGGCGTATTCTTTTTGGGCTGCCACGTCGTCAATAAATAGACAATGACTCCTACGAGTATTGCAGTGATAATTCCCGCGCCAATGAGAATCGGCATACAACGGTCGATTGCAGTCATCATATCTGTTGATTCGTGTGCGTGTCCAGCGTGTGCAAATATAGTAAACATGTTCATAGTGTACTATACTACTTATGTAGTGTATTGATATACTAGCAACTCACCCTTCCTGGGTGAACTCCATATAATGAAAAAGACTCGCGTGTGAGTCCCTTATTCATAAATAATATATTGCAGAACGGCTAGCTTGTGTAGCGAGCGCATATCGCAGTAATTATTTTTTTGCTGTAAGTTTTTTCTTCGTGATGCGTTTACGTGACGCGCCGTGCTTGTTCTTTTGTTTGGCCATAATGTTGTATCCTATCTTTACTATCTTCTTATTATACCATGCGAAAGCAGCTATGTCTCGATATTGCCGGGAGGCACTACGCGCTATTTCGTTCTCGGTGTGTGCATGTGCGGTGCCTTTTGCATCAAACCAAGGTACTGAAGCATTGTATCTCTCTCGGTTTCAGCGGTAGCGCCGTGATAGTGTTTTGCCATGATGATTTGCGCTGTACTGCGAGTGTCGCGCTGATCGCGTATGTCATGAAGTAACATGGCGGTAAAGACTAAGGTGATAGCAGTAATTGTATAAGCCAGAGCCTCTTCGAGTATCAGGTCATAGTGGTGAGCGGGTGTGAACGTAATCTTTACGATAGCGTATGTACTAGGAAATAGCGCTATCGCAGTTATTTCCTGCCAATGCATAATAATATGAAAAAGTTCGTGCAGGATAACGCTGAGCAGTATGCCGCCTGCACCTACTACTATCCGAATATCAAAAAAAGCTCCCAAGAGCCCTCGCATAATTCTTCTCATAGTTACATAATATAATTATTTATGATTATTGTCAAGTGTGCAAAAATCGCTCGCCAATATTACTTGGTTGCGAATAGTTGCAGGTATTTTGCCATCATGCGAGGTCCCGACAGTACAGGTAAATACGCACCCAGAGAGCGTATGATTTCTCGCTTATACGATTCGTCGTCACGCAGGATATGGGCGACTTGCTCCATATTGCTATAGAGCGACTCTGCTTCGTTATCGCCGCTCACTTCGAAACATGCAATTGGTTGCACATCGGCAACTCCACCATCTGGTGTCGAAATAAGGAGTTTCATATTCGCGATGTCTTTCATCCATGAGGTTCCACAGGCCTCCTCACCTACGATTGGCACATTGAGTGCGCAGTCTGCCCCAAAGGCTAACGCTTGACCAATTTCTTCATCGTAGTCTTGGAGGTAATGAAATCGTTCTCGTAGTGCTGGGTTGTCATGAGCAGTGCGTAGTAATGCTTGAAGTTCATGTTTCATATGCTCATCATTTGGGTGGGGTTTGCCTGTAAGTATCACGTGAGCATTATGTCGAACTAAGATGTGTGCCAGTCGCTCGGTGTCTTGGAATAATAAATCGGGACGCTTGTAGCTTGCAAAACGACGTTTAAAGTCAAAGATGAGTGCCTCGTCCGGAATGGTAGTCGCCTGTCCGTATTGATTTTTTCGCCTCTGGAGTACGGCCGTAAGATGGTTACGGCCGGCCTGGCGCAAATGACGCACGGTTGACATATCGAGGCTCCGGAGGTGCGAAAGATACTCGTTGCTTGGCAAATCTGCCTCATTGAGGATGCCGCTTGTATGATAGAGTTTTTCAATTTTCGGCAGAATCCATTTGCGAGAAATGCCGTTGGTCACGGGCTCGAATTCGACTATATCGCCGTGGCGATCTGTAAAGTGCGCGACTTTTGCATGGAGTTTACTGACAGCACTTTTTTTGCCAGCAAGTTCGATTGCAAGGAGGCTTAACTTGAGGTTGTGTTCGGCATTAAAAAGTCCTGCCACCCACTCTCTTAAGGTGTTGCTAGATATATTCGGGTAGACGAAATGGTCGAACTGCGCGCGACTAAACTCACCCTCTGCGGCTGGTACGAGCGTGTGGTTGGTGTAGAGAATTTGGGTACGCAGTGTGTGAAGTGCAGTCTCGAATGACGCCCCACTTTGCAACATATCGTCGAGTCGCGCAAGCGCTGCAAATACCGTAGGGGCTTCGTTGAGTTGCATGTACGCAGCCTCAATTCCCTTTGTTTTGAGTGCTTTGTAGCCTCCGAAACCAAGCGCAATCTCTTGGTACAAGCGATGATCACCGTTATTACTTCCTGGATAGAGTTCACCGAAGTTTTTTTCGGTGACGGCAACAATTTGCGTTGAGCCGTGAGTACGTTCAAAGACGTCGAGTGGTGCTGTGGTGTGCTGCGCAGTGCTGACACTTGTGCTTCCATAGGGGCGATAGGCTGGCCCAGGATGTACCGCACGTATCTCTTCGACTTGCCAGAAGTTATCGAGCTTTTGGTGACTTTCTAGGGTGTAAAAAGGAGTAATCAGAATGAGTGGAATACCAAGTTGCTGTGCGGTGCGCCGAGTGTCAGCGGCAAGGATGCCTAGGCCTCCGCCTCCCTTGATGTTGTTCTCGTCTTTGTCGTATAGTTCCATTGTCCAGTACAAAAGAGGTCGGGTGGCAGATAGTGAGCTGGCGATCGTGTCTATATCAGCAACCTCGCCTTCATGGAAGACGTGAGACTCCTTTGCACGTTTGACAAACTGCTCGATGTTCATTCGAAGTACCTTTTGGTTTATATTGCTCGTGTTTATAAGTGTAGCATAGCTACACGTACGGTTCTAACCACCCATATAAAATCATGCATAGAACTTGCCTTGGTTGGCGGTTTCAATAGGATGATATACTAAGAATAATGAATAAAACACTTGTATTTGTAGTTATTGGCCTCACTCTGCTTATCCTAGGTGCGGTTGTATATGTAAGCTCCATGCCGAGAATGAAGCCCCTGCCGATGTCACGCCACCTGCCCCCACGAGTACCCCAGAACCATCTGCTCCAACTACTGCTGATGCTCAGCCAGGCACCTATACCGACTACTCCCCCGACGCGGTAGCAAACGCAGAAGGTACAAAACTCCTCTTTTTCCATGCGCCTTGGTGTTCTCAGTGTAGACAGATAGAAACAAGCATGAACGACCGATGGTATTCCCTCGGGTGTCACTGTGTTCAAGGTTGACTATGACGCAAACCAAGACCTTCGGGAACAATACGAAGTGAGGCTTCAAACGACTTTCGTGAAGATAGATGGCAATGGAAACAAA
>CALGUM010000087.1 GCA_937902295.1 uncultured Candidatus Saccharibacteria bacterium
GCATTCCCGCTCTTCAAGGAGCAAATGGACAAGGTTGGGAAGACCAGGGGCTGGACGCCAATGACACGTGAGCACTTTATGAGTGAAGTGAAGAGTGGTTCGATGTACGTAGGTTCGCCGGAAACGATAGCGAAAAAGATTGCCCATGCCATGCGCGCCGTTGGTGCGAACCGATTTGACCTTGTGTATGGGTTTGGCCCCGTGCCAGCAGAGTATCGTGAGCGAACTATCGAGCTGTATGCAAAGGTGGTGATTCCGCGTGTGCGCGAGCTACTGCAGGAAGCCAGGTGACTCAAAGCATTCGCACTATCGGTATTATCGGTGCAGGAAAGCTTGGTATTGTTGTTGCGCAACTGGCAATTGAGTCGGGATATGAAGTGTATATATCTGGGTCGGGTGATCCAGAGAAGATACGATTAGCGGTCGACGTATTGTCGCCAGGAGCAAAGGTCGCACGTACCGACGAAGTTGTGCATGCTTCGGATGTGGTTATTCTTGCACTACCTCTAGGTAGGTTTCGTCAGCTTTCGGCACAATCTTTTGCTCATAAAATTGTGATAGATGCAATGAATTACTGGTGGGAAGTGGATGGCCCGCGCGAGGAAATTATACCGCAGGAACAGTCTTCGAGCGAAGCCGTACAAGAGTTTTTGTCGGACGCGTATGTCGTAAAAGCGCTGAGCCACCTGAGCTACCACGATTTACATGATGGTGCCAGGCCTGGTATTGAAGCTGAAGTACCTCGAAAAGCTGTTGCGGTCGCAGGTGACGACGACAAAGCAGTTCGCGTTGCGTGTGACGTTGTGGAGCGACTTGGATTTGCTGCACTAGTTATTGGCCCACTGGCGCAGGGTAGACTTCTTGAACCGGGATACCCTGCTTTTGGGGCAAGCGTGTCGCTTGATGAACTGCGTCACCTAACTAAGCAGTGACTAATCAAGTATAGGCATAGTAAGTTATACGGTTGCTACAGCTCCCATGAGAATTTACTATGACCAAAGTGACCGTAGCGAGCAGTATGTTGATATATTGGTCGCGTGAGATCGAGATATTCAATAATCCCGCGTGGCGTGAGATTGTAACCCTCAACAATTTGCACCCTTCCATCGACAGAGACAGTTGCCTCAAGGGGTTGGTCATAGCCAATTGCGTAGGCGAGATACACGTAGACTTCATGGGCATTATGTCTCCTTAGATAGTCAATCGCAATTCGCCGCGCCATATACGCCGCTGATCGATCGACCTTGCTCGGATCTTTGCCGCTAAAGGCCCCACCTCCTATGGGTACGCGTGGCCCATAATTATCTACCGCAAGCTTGCGGCCCGTTAAGCCAGCGTCAGCCTCGAATCCACCGATGTGCCAATCCCCTGCCGGGTTAATGTGAAGTGAAGGGAGGTTAGCAGCACAACTTTTGCGAGCGAGAGGCGATGCGTGCCCCCATTCAATCACAGCGGCGCGCAGAGTGTCCGAAGGCGCGTGTTGAAAACTCGCAACAATGGCTGTTATTTCTCCATCACGCAAGGTAACCTGCGTTTTACCGTCATGAGGCCAGAGGGCATAGAGGTGCTGATTGAGATTTCGACTAAGCACAACTTCTAATGGTAGCAACTCCTCTGTCTCATTCGTGGCATAGCCGACCATGATACCTTGGTCACCAGCACCCCCCGTATCGACACCTTGGGAAATCTCGGGGCTTTGCGCGACCACCCGGGTAATCACCTCGACGTCACCCGCAATTTTTTTGGTAATAGACTCTATATCCACCTTTGACTTAGAGGTAACCTCACCTGTCACAAACACTGTACCGTGCCCTCCTGCTACGTCGATTGCAACGCGCGACGAAGGGTCGCGGGCAAGATAGGCATCGAGGATCGCATCGGAAATTTGGTCGCAGATTTTATCTGGATGGCGCGGCGAAACACTTTCGGCTGTTCTATAGTTTGTCATATACTCTCCTTCTGTATCTGCCACGCTCGAAGGGAAAGAATAAGAGGTACTCATCTTTCCCGCGTGAGCGGGGCTAGAGGGGGCACCGTTCTTTTTTGAATAAAGTGGTTGCCGGCAGGTCATTGAGCTAGTTCTCTCGCTGCACTCTTGATACGTATTATTTGTTAATGTGTTCGTAGTGTACCACGTGTTTCGAGTGATTGCATAGTACACTGGGAGTATGAAGAAAGTGAAAGTAGCGATTCAAGACGAACACACACTGATACTCCAGGAAGCTGCAGACAAGGGCGATTTGATTGATTTGACGTCGATTCACGAAACCGATATTGACGCCACCACAATTGCGAGTGTAGTGAATTCGATCAAACGAGACGCCTTTGAAGCTGAGGTGCAAAAGGTGCGTGAAGCTGTAGAGCGAGAGGCCAAGCTGCAGGCACAACTAAAGGAGCAAGAACTTTTAAAACGCGTTGAACAGCTCGAGCATGAAAAAAATAGCGCAGTACAGCTTGCACAGGTAGCCACGAAACAAGAGTTGCAGGAAGAATTAGCCAAGAAGGTGGCTGATCTGCAGGAGGCGAGAGCTGCCAAGGAC
>CALGUM010000088.1 GCA_937902295.1 uncultured Candidatus Saccharibacteria bacterium
CCGACGACTACTCGTAATAACGATAGTCCAGTAAATCAGACTGTTGTCACAGTTAGTAGCACCCCTGGCTCCATCACCCCACTCGGCTCAACATTTGTTCCGACATACGCAGTTCCAGCTACAGCTGCGAACCCAGCTGCTGATACAGCAGTCCTCGGTGACCAAGATGTCCTCGGTACTACCGATACAGCAGCGCCAAGCGCAGCTGCGGACGACGAAGCAGATTCGGACGTCGCAGAAGAGTCTAACGGTCTTGCATGGTACTGGTGGCTACTCATCGCTATCGCTGGTATCGGCGCAGCATGGTGGATCATCGCGGCACTTCGCCGACGTATCGAAGACGAAGAATAAATCGATTTTACCTCCCACGAGCAAGCACCTTCAGCGGGTGCTTGCTTTTGTTGTAACTCTGGTATACTAGGAGCAAATGGCAGCACAAGCAACATCAAAAAAACCACAAAACAAAGTTCGCCGAACTGCAGTCAAACACGCCAAACGTGCACTCGTACCGCATCGATCGAACCAGTTTAAACCACATCTTATTCGCCGAGGTGGATTGATGATAATCCTTGTCGCTGTATTGGTGGTGCAGGTGAGCAGCCAGATATGGGTGCGCTCGTCGTCTGTATTGGGCGACGATGCCACCATAAACGCGCCGACACTCCTGGCGGATACCAATCAAGTGCGACAGCGCGAAGGATTAGCGCCACTCGCTATGAGCACCCAGCTTTCCGAAGCGGCGTATCTCAAGGCGCAGGATATGATAGATAAACAATACTGGGCACACACCTCACCAGACGGCGTACAGCCATGGCAATGGTTTTCCACGGTAGGATATCGCTATAGTGTGGCTGGTGAAAACCTCGCGCGTAACTTTAGTTCGAGTCAGGCCGCCGTAGACGCGTGGATGAATTCGCCAGCGCATCGTGAAAATCTCCTCAAGTCTGAATACCGCGATGTGGGCTTTTCTGTGGTGCAGGGCGAGATGGCTGGACGAGCGGTGTCGCTAATCGTGGCACTCTATGCGTCGCCGGCAGATACTGTAGCCTCAGCGGTGCAAGGTGCGCAGAACTTTGTAGCTCCGCAAGCGGCTCAGCTCGGTGTTACGGCGCGTATTGGTATAGCTTTGCAGCAAATGAGTCCAGCGGTGCTTGGTAGTGTTGTGCTGCTTCTGCTTGCTGCAGGTGTCGCCCTGGTCGCACATGCCTTCAGGTCGCGTATTCCTAAGTACCTGCAGAGCACCTGGCAGCAGCATCATGGTTGGGTGAAAGCCGTGGGATTGTCGACCATAGCTGTGGCGATGATATTCGTCTATAGCACCGGCGTTCATATATAATTACATCCTAATATTGACTTTTTAGCATAACAGTGTTACAATACGTTTGTTACTTAATTAAACATAAACAATATATCAACACATGCTATTTTCTCCACACCATATTTCGTTTGCTTCTGTCGATCCGCTAGGGGATGGACTGGGCGATGACATCGCAGAACAGCGTCGTAATCCTGAGGTTGCGATGGATCTCTCGGATCAAATCGATGCCGATGAGTTGTCAAATCGTTGGGGTACACTCCTCGACGAAGCGCGGCAAGATCCGGAATGGTTTGATTTTGCAAATTAATCATAACCCGTATACAGTGGAGTAACATGAGACACGTCACCGACGAAGAATTTGACGCCTTGATCACTCGTGCCATGGACGAGTTGCCTCAAGAGTATATTACCGGCCTCGACAACGTGGCTATCGTACAGGCCAACGAGCCGTCCGACGAGCAGAGGCAAAAGATGAAACTCGACAATAACCATTTGCTGCTCGGACTCTACGAGGGAATTCCGCTCCCGGCGAGAGGTGCGGGATATGTATTCGTGTTACCCGACAAGATCACACCCTTCAAATACCCACTTCTGGCTGTGACGCATGATGACGCGAGTTTTTTTGAGCAAATCAAACGGACATTATGGCACGAAATGGCTCACTTTTATGGTCTCGACCACGACGATATGGACAAGTTGCAGCACAAGTAGAGTGTAGGACACACTCCGTTAATGGTTTGGATAAACCTGTCTATATGATATTGTTTAGTTATTCCGTTCACTCAAAGAGAGAAGGTGGTCACTATGACTACTACGGAAAGAGGCACGAGGATCCATACCAACCCCGATGGCACCACGGTACAAGTACCCACTGATTGTAAGATCGGAAGAGGTGTAACACTCGGAAAGTTCGTTGTACTCGGCGAAAAAGCCACGCTCGGAGATGGCTGCTATGTGGGTAAGGACTGTCAGATTGGTCCTGACGCCATAGTAGGTAAGGGTGTTGTGCTGCATGAACGTGTGCGGTTGGGTCGGAATGTTCGGATCGCAGGTGGCGCTGCTGTGTGCTACGAAGCCAAACTAGAGGACGGTGTTTCTGTCGGTGGCGAGGCGTATATCGGTAGTAACACAGTGATTGGATCTGAATCCAAAATCGAATCCAGCGTGCGAATCGGAAATGAGGTGTCACTAGCCAAGCGATCTCACATTGGCTATCGGTCCGTGATAGGCGATCGCGCAGCACTGCTCTTAGAGGGTACAGTCATACCTGAGTTTACGGACATCATGCGGAGTGCAAAAGTGATCAATCTCGATATGGTCGATGCGCTGGTCGTAATACCAAAGCCACCACCACCTGCTCACTAGATGAGTTTTCGCCTAGGGCAACACCCTCGGCTCGAGGACACCATCAGTGTAATGGGTGGTGTTTTCATTTTAATTACACTATGCGTAGCGTGCCGCACCCACCTTTGCTATACTAGATGTATGGTTACGCATATGGGAGAGGTCTGGTTGCGTGGAAAAACCCTACTTATCGTGGTACTTATTGGAATGCTCTCTAGTATTTCAATCAATGGACTTATGACGCTGTCTGCGCACGCAGATGTCTCGGACACCGAGAGTGAACAGAGTACACCTGCTCTAGGATTTAATCACCTGGCCGTGTACCATGAACAAGCTGCGAGTGAAGTGCGGTATGTCACTGATGAGACGGTAACGTCACTACGGTTTGTGGCGCGAGACAATAATAGTGCGGAGACTATTATCAAGCCGCGTAACGACACTCCATTGGCAATAGATGGCTACAAGACATGGGAGCTTACGGAGGATCCAGCACAAGATAAAGTGAGGCTGGTCGCACAGACTCCAGGAGTTGCTACAAGTATATGGGAAGACCATTCGGAAAAGGCTGTCGCACTACGTGAGTATCCGACAGTCAGTGTGACGCCATTTAATTCGCCACGAGGTGGCACAAATCTTGACGTGAGGGGTTCGGTGCAAGGGGTGCCAAATGATATTGCGACAGACTTAATTGTGCAGCTAGTGCGTAAAAGCGATGAAAGTCAAGTTCTATCGGAACGTGTGATGGCGGCAGAAAACATGGAAGGTGTACTTACGACATTGTCGCTTGCTGGTGTAGAGAGCGGTACATATACAGTGAAACTTATCGCTGCCAGCAATGGGGATAGGCGCGATATGGATAGCACAGAGGTAAACATTCAGCGCGACCCAATCTCGGTAGATACTCTCACAGTCAGCCCAGCCACAGTATATACCAACACGAACTTTACGATATCTGGACGGATCAACACGCTGTACGATGTGAAATCGGTGACACTCCACTACGGTGATCAGTCTACCTCTGTTTCTATCGAGAGCGACCGGTCATTTAGTTATTCATTTGCACCAGAATTCCTACCAGGCTCGTACACTTTTTTTGTGATAGCGGAAGATGAATACGGTAATACTAATGTCAATGCACAAGACCTGCAGGGTCGAATTAGCGTGCAGATTATTACTCCTCCTCCTACCACTTCGCCAGCAGCCCCCCAGCTACCGACCGTCTCAAAAACACCGATGAAACGCCTTTCTACAAACTTCGCCACCCCGCTACCTACCAGCCGAACAATTTCACCAACGCACCAAGTGCGTGCGTCGGTGCGGCAAAGTGACGCCGATGTGCTCGGTAGTCAGACACGAGAAGCCCTCGAAGAAGCAATCGACCTTAGTGGCAC
>CALGUM010000089.1 GCA_937902295.1 uncultured Candidatus Saccharibacteria bacterium
GTTTAAAGATATTCTTGCTCGTGCAATGGGTGGCCGTGTTGCCGAAAAGATTCTCTATGGGGATGACGGTATTACGACTGGTGCGGGATCCGACCTACGTAAAGCCACAGAAATTGCTCGCGATATGATTATCGACCAGGGTATGGGTACTAAGCTGCGCGATCAAGTGTTTCATGATGACAACGGAGGCATGGTGTTTGACAAGATGACCCATAGCCGTCCGTATAGTGATGCGACAGCAAAACTTATCGACGAAGAGGTTGAAGCGCTCATACGCGAAGCAGCAGTTCGTGCTGAGTCGGTGATACAGACAAACCGCAAAAGTCTTGAAAAACTTGCAAACGCACTACTTGAGCAAGAAACGCTCGAAGAAGAAGCAGTTGTAGAGATTCTCAAAGACGCGGTATTACCAAAAGATGCAAGGCTGCATGGCTAGGAGCTAACAAGTGGGACGTGTTCGCTCAGCAGTATTGCGAATGAATAAGCGGCTAACGATACAGTTAGCCGCTGCTATGCTTGCTGGGTCAACACTGCTCTCGAGTGCGCTCGGACTCTACCGAGATCGCCTCTTAAACGGACTGTACTACGAAGATTATAAAGTCGGCATCGATGCCTATACCGCGGCGTTCTCTGTACCCGACTTTATGTTTTTCATCCTGGTGTCTGGTGCACTGAGTGTGACGTTCGTGCCCGTGTTCAATCAGCGATTGTCGACAGGCAACAAAAAATCTGCATGGCGACTTAGCTCGAGTCTTATCAACTTCATGGCAATGACAACACTCGTCACGAGTGTGTTGATAATTATTTTTGCCGACCCACTACTTCGCTATATCATTGCACCTGGACTGGGTGAGTCTGGGATGGCGCTGGCGGTAAGTATGATGCGCGTGATCGCCGTGAATCCGTTTCTGTTTGCGATTGCTACGGTGATTGCAAGTATTCAGCAGGCGGTGGGGAGATTTGCGTTTTTTGCATTGGCACCTGCTATCTACAACATAGGAATTATTATTGGTGCAGCGTTCTTTACAAGTGGCATCACGCTATTCGGAGTACAGATTTTTGAGGGCGGAATTATGGGTGTTGCACTTGGTGTCGTGCTTGGTTCTATCATGCAACTGATTGTGAGTTCTGTGGGGCTTATAGGGCTAGGATTTGACTACGAGTTTAAAATTTTCTGGAAGAACAAAGGATTTCGCAAGGTGCTCAGCTTGTTGCCTGCTCGATCGTTTGACCAAGGGATGGATTATGCAGTTGGTCTCGTAGAAATGAACCTGGCGAGCCGTATGACAGAAGGTACAATCCGTGCGTACCAGCAAGCATCGGCGCTTCATTTGATGCCAATTAACTTGATTGGAGTCGCGATTAGTACCGCGGCTTTTCCGAATATGACAGAACGGCTTGGGCAGAATCGGCCAGATTTATTCCGTGATGAGCTCCAGACAGTGCTGCGAATTATTATATGGATTGCAATGCCGGTGGCGATTATTACATTCTTCACCCGTGGGTATCTTGTGAACTTTATCAACAATGGTGGTGACATGTTGATGGCGAGTTTGCTCGGTATTTTGGTGATAGCCATATTGTTCCGTTCTATCTATCATATTGCGGCGCGTAGTTTTTACGCCCAGCAAGATACAAAAACTCCGCTATATATTTCTCTCGTTGCAATATCCTTAAACATTTTTCTGGCGATGTGGTTTACCTTTACCCTCAAACTCGGCGCCTACGGACTTGCATCGGCTCAGTCAATTGTGGCGGTGGTAGAGGTCGCGATATTATTTGCCGTGATGTCACAGCGCATCCCCGGACTATTCAGTCGGGATTTTTGGAGTGCAATTGTGCGCATGGCAAGTGCTACCGGGTTAATGTCAATCGTGACGTATATATTGGTTGCGGTCATGCCGCTTGGAGCCAACGACAATAGCTTTTTTGCGAGTTTTCCAAAATTTGCGCTGATAGTGCTCGTAAGCGCAATTGCCTATGTATTTGTCAGTCAAGTGATGATGCTCAAAGAAGCAAATCCAGTAATTAGACGGCTCAAGAGACTTCTGTTTGGCAACATCCGTTAGCTTTTACCTCTATAAAGTGCTATACTAATAGTAATTTATGGATCAAACACACATTCGCAATTTTTGCATCATTGCTCATATCGACCACGGTAAATCTACTCTTGCCGACCGAATGATGGAGCTCACTAGTACAGTTGAACGGCGAGATATGAAAAGTCAGTTACTTGACAGTATGGATCTTGAACGGGAAAAGGGAATCACGATTAAGCTCGCTCCGGTTAGGATGAAATACCTCGAGTATGACCTGAATCTCATCGACACTCCTGGGCATGTAGACTTTAGCTACGAGGTGTCACGTAGTTTGCAGGCATGCGAAGGTGCAATCCTAGTAGTTGATGCCAGCCAGGGTATTCAGGCACAGACACTGGCGAATGTATACCTTGCTATTGAACAAGAGCTGACGATCATTCCGGTGCTCAACAAAGTGGACTTACCAGCGGCCGATGTACCACGAGTGTCAGCCCAGGTGATGAATCTTCTTGGATGTAGCGACGATGACATATTGAAGATTAGTGCAAAAACAGGCGAGGGTGTGTCAAAGGTACTTGACGCGATTGTCTCACGTATTGATCCGCCACGAGGTGACGAAAACAAACCGACTCGCGCGTTGATTTTTGACAGCTACTACGATGAATATCGTGGGGTAATACTCTATACTCGTACGATCGACGGTACCATCAAGAAGGGTGATACTATCGAAATGCTTGCGACTGGTGCGCATGGCCTCGCACTCGAAGTGGGTGCGCTTGCCCCGATGATGACGCCCGAACAAGATATATCGACAGGCGAAATTGGCTATATCGTCACCAACCTCAAGACGACACGTGATGCGAAGGTCGGTGACACGGTGACAGTCAAGCGGGCGCGTGCAGACGCTCCCCTTCCTGGGTATCGTAACGTTCAACCATTTGTGTATGCAGGATTTTTCCCTATGTCCAACGAGGACTATAATGACCTAAAAG
>CALGUM010000090.1 GCA_937902295.1 uncultured Candidatus Saccharibacteria bacterium
CGATATCTCATACCTGTCGCTTGATGGCTACAGCATGGGTGGCCCAATAGCGCTCGATGTTGCAATACATATTCAACAAAGTGAGTCCGACGTAGATGTAGTGAGTGTGATACTTAATAGTTCACCGATAGGCGAGGGTGGCCTCACGGAGCGCAGCGCACAAAGTATTCATGTGATGGAGCGCATATTGGCGCTTCATAAGGATCTTGTGTACTACGAGAACGGCCGAGTTGCCATAGAGCTTGCAGCCCGCAGTGAGCACTACCTACAGGAGGTAGGACATGATGATACGCGAGGCCTCAAAGTTCACTCAATGCAAGAGTATTCGTATGACGGCACGCGGTATAGGTTGGACTTAGAATCTCTTCGCCACGAACTCAGTGAAATTACGCGAAAATTGCAGCAGCCTAATATCGCAAATGCAAACCTCATCCAGAACCAAGCGAGTATCCTCAAACTCGACTTTGAGGAAAAGATACAAACCTTGCATGAGGATACACTTGTAGTCTACACCCGCTCAGATTCTTCTAGCGGAGATACAGTGGTTGATGTGGAGGCGAGTGAACACAATATCGTATCTACTTTAAAAGAGCACGCTCAGCCTTACAAGATACTGCGAGCGCACGTTCAGCACGCAAATCCCGCAGAGCGCCGCGAGGAATATGATCGTATGATTCGTGGAAAAATCCAACCAGAAGTTATCTATTACCTGCAAGAACAGACAGCGCCCGCCCCCTTGGTGCGTTCCGATAGACCGATCACTGAAGACGTAGCGGCCCTCGGGTCTTTAGAGACGAAAAAAATACCAAAAATTAATTAAACAGGTGTATGTTGATAAGCTGTTTGATGAACGAGAGTGAGCTGTAGCCTCGAATTGGCTCACTGTCTCCAACAAATGTTGTCGGTGTACTATAAATGTTAGCTGCGTAGGCCTCGCTATCGGCGCGCGTCATCTTGTTATCGTAGTGGGTATCGTCGAGGCATTGCTTGAGCGAAGAGCTCTTCATATCTGACTCGCGTGCAATATCTTCTGTAGTATGGTCATCAAAGAATGACGCTGCTCGGACTTCGGTATGATTCCCCTCTTCATCGAGTAAGCTCTGATTAACATATTCCATCGTTGCCATATAGGCATTTTGCTCACTACTACACATGAGTAGTTGGTTGAGTGGCGCTGAGTGCTCAGACACAATTCCGAGAGGACGAATTTCTATATTCACCTCCTCATTTTCAACATACTCCTCGTAAAGCGGCACGATAACATCTTCGTGATATGTTGCACATTTGTCACACACAGGGTCTGTGTACACCACTATTGTATTGGCATTGTTTTTGTCGCCGAGCTGAATCGAAAGGGGCGCGGTACTTGGCACTGCTACTTCGGATTGCTGTTGTTGACGGTATTGATTAAACGCAAGTGCGCCTATCAGACATAGTGCAAGACCGCCAATAATAAGGAGAATTATTTTTTCTTGGGCGACCACGCTTGGAAGTTGGTTGGACATATCACCAGTATACCGTAACCATGACCAATAGTTTAGCAAGTGCGGATCATACGGCGGTAGAGTGCTCCATGCCGCGCTCCGTGGGCAGTAGCTGTTTTCTAATAATGTTGTTTCTGATACCATAAGAAAAATAGATGTGGAGTGACAATGCATGTAGTTGTTATCGGAAGTGATGTAGGAGCCGTACGCGCAGCGCTTGAGCTGAGTCGGTCTGGTGGAGTGCAGCAGATAACACTTATAAGTGAGAGTGATCGTGTACAACGCAATGCTATAGACATTGATGAGCATTATGATGGTACAAAGCGCACACCTCCCCTGCAACTCAAAGGTATTTTCGCCGACTTTCCAGGTGTGCAGTGTATGCAAGATACAGTGCAGACGATCGAAGCCGCGCGCAAGTTGATTCGCGGCAACAAACGTACGTACCATTATGACAAGATGATTATATCTCGTAACACCCCTCCTTCTCACGTGCAGGCACAGAAGAAACTTAGTGCGCTCATGGAAGTACTTACAGATGATCACGCCAAGGGCCAGCATACAGACACCGAAGTTATTATTGTGGGAGATAGTGTCGTGGCGGTAGAAGTGGCATCAGCGTACGAGTATGCTTGCAGGCGGCTCTTAGTGGACTCTAAGTCTCGAGTACGCGTCTCAGTTGTTACATCGCATTCTACATTTCTTCCGGAGCTGTCTCGCGAAGGTCGTCGACATATTCTGTCTGAGATGAAACGGCAACATATAGAGAGCGCGACTAATGTGCGTATTCGTGAGAGTGGTAGAGGTACCGTCATGATAAATACGCGCAAGTTACCTGAGTCGCAAGTTATTTCTTTAGATGAGAATGAAATCGATGAGCTATATAGCTCACAGCCGCTCCTATTCGAGCTGAGAGCAATGCGCCGAGTTATGGTATCGCCGCATCTCGAGGCATATACGGATATCTATGTGATCGGAGAAGCGACGGGCATTGATGGTGCATCCTCACCGATAACGCATCTTGATATGGCGGATTACGTGGTAGATCGAATTGTGTCGTTTACTCCACTACCTTACTCACCTCCCTCAAAGCTCACTATGGTTGCCGTAGGACCACAGTGGGTATACCTTGAATGGTTTGGCGTGTATATCAAGGGTAGACCAGCAGCATGGGCACATAACATAGTGAAGAGAATTATACGCCGCAAGGTTTTGGCTTGAACATGTCCACATATGTAGTTTTATGGACAACAATATAACGCTATTTGATGGTTGCTTAAACCATAAGCGCTGACTATAATAGAGACAAACGTGGTAAAAAAAGGAGCAAAAGCGAAGAATTTCGCTGCGCAGACGGTATGAATATATTAATGCTCGGGTGGGAATTACCCCCTCACAATAGCGGGGGGCTTGGCGTCGCCTGTTACCATCTTACCAAGTCATTATCGCATCATGGTATGAACATCGACTTTGTGGTGCCGTATACCGCTCCTCATCCGAATATTAATTTCATGAAGATTCATGCAGTCACCTCTTTGTCTCCCCTTGAGCGCAACAACCTCGGAGTCTACGACAGTAGTCGTACGGTGCTGGATCGAGAGCTCCCGGATATCCCTGGTGAGAACCAAAATATTCGCGATGTCCAGCGTCGTTACGTGAGTTTCGTCGAAAACTTTGTCGAGGACCGCGAATTTGATGTGATTCATGCGCATGACTGGCTGACGATGGAAGCAGGTGTTCGCGCCAAAGAACTTACAGGTAAACCACTGATAGTGCACGTTCACGCCACAGAATTTGATCGTTCTGGGCAACAAGGTGGCAACCCAATCGTGCAGGAGATAGAGCAAATGGCGCTTATTGCAGCTGATAGAATTTTTGCTGTCAGCAATATCACAAAGAGTATTATCGTACATAAATACGGCATTCCTGCCGACAAGGTCGAAGTTGTATATAACGGCTTTGATGCAAAAGAGCTCGATGGGACGTATCTCTATGACGATATTACCTACAGGTATATTGAGTCACTCAAAGAAGAGGGGTATACAGTGGTAGCAACCGTCACTCGATTTACCGTACAAAAAGGCCTAACGCACCTTATGCATGCCGCGGCAAAAGTCGCTGAGCAGTACGACAAAGTCGTTTTCTTGTTCGCAGGTGACGGGGAGCAACGCGAAGAGCTCATTGATCTCTCTGCGCGACTAGGTATCAGTGATAAGGTGATATTTACAGGATTTATACGTGGTAAAAAATGGCGAGATGCATATTCTGTGGCAGATATATTTGTCATGAGCTCAGTCAGCGAGCCATTTGGATTGACGGCACTAGAAGCAGCGCATCACAATAATGCACTGGTAATTAGTCGGCAATCTGGTGTTGGAGAGGTGCTCCATAGTATTTTCCGATTTGATTTTTGGGACACCGATCTTTTGGCTGATCAAATTATTGGACTAGCCACCTCCCCTGCCCTTCTTGCGGAAATGAAGCATAATATCCAAGACGAGTATTCGGCCTTGTCGTGGCATGATATCGCCTCGCAGTGCATCACCCAGTACTCTCGACAATCTGATATGAAAGTACTCGTATGAAACGACCGACAATAAATCTCTATCTTCAGCTGCACCAACCCTATCGGGTCAAACGATATACGATTTTTGATGTTGCGCATGATCACTTATATTTTAATGACGAGGGTGAATCTGATCTTAATAATGCACGTATTTTCCAAAAAGTTGCAGAGAAATCATATCGTCCTATGCTTACCCTACTCGAACGACTACTAGAAGATGAGCCAGAGTTTCGCTTTAGCTTGAGTCTGAGTGGTGTGGTGGTTGAGCAGGCACAGCTGTGGGCGCCTGATATCATAGACACCTTGCGCAGGATTATTGCGACCAACCGTGTTGAGATTCTTGCAGAAACGTACCATCATAGCCTTGCGTTTTTCTACAGTCGGGCGGAGTTTGAAGCGCAAGTAGAACTACACCGGGAAAAAATAAATACAGTGTTTGGCGTGGTACCTACAGTGTTTCGAAATACTGAGCTCGCCTACAACAATGAACTTGCGCAGTGGGCGTCGGAACATAACTACCAAGCAATACTTGCCGAGGGCTGGGATGATGTACTAGGCTGGCGCAGCCCGAATCATGTGTATCAGACAGATACTTCTCGTCCAATTCCACTGCTACTCAAAAATTATAAATTAAGTGATGATTTGGCGTTTCGATTTGGTGATAAAAAGTGGGCTGGATGGCCACTCAAGCCAGACACCTATGCAAAATGGCTGACAGAATCAGATGAATCAGCCACGATAGTCAACCTCTTTATGGATTTTGAGACGTTCGGTGAGCATCAGTGGGCAGATACGGGCATATTCACCTTCTTCGGTCAGTTCGTGTCGCAGTGGCTTCATCAGTACGGTGATTTTAATACCATTAGCGGTACGCTTGCGCAGCACACTCCTGTCGACGTGGTCAGTATGCCGCACACAGTAACGTGGGCGGACACTGAGCGTGACTTGAGCGCGTGGAACGGTAATGCATTACAGCGCGAAGCTGCGCGCTACGTATATGCGCTTGAGCATGAAGTTTTGAATACGCATGACCATGACCTGATTGAGGATTGGCGTAAACTTCTCACTTCTGACCACGTGTATTACATGGCTACAAAATGGCATGCTGACGGGGATATTCACTCCTACTTCAGCCCCTACGACTCTCCTTACGACGCGTTCTTGTCATATATGAACGCAATTCGTGATGTGAGATGGCGTATTATGCAGCATAGAAGGGCGCTCTAAATGACGCGACCAATTGTACTCAGCAATGGCCAGTTGCATGTGGGCATTAACAACTTCGGACTTGTACATGATTTTTATTATCCATATGTAGGCCTTGAAAATCATGCGGCTGGAAGAGATCTTCGTCATCATGTAGGCGTGTGGGTGGATGGTGAGATTAGCTGGCTGGATAGTCACTCGCACGATTGGAAAACAAGTTTTAGTTATCCTCATCGTGCACTCGTCGGTCGTATCACCGCTACGAACGAACGTCTTGGAGTTGTACTGGAGTTCGATGATGCAGTTGATGCAACTATCAATGCATTTTATCGCAATATCCATGTCGTGAATACTCGTGACCATGAGCGGGAGATCCGTCTGTTTACCCATCAGGCGTTCGCGATCGGTGATTCTCGCAGCAATACTGACACGGCGCAATATCTTCCAGACAGTGATGCTATTGTGCATTATCGTGGCAATCGAGTATTTGTGATATCCGGTAGTTACGAAGGAAAGCCATTCGATCAGCATACTGTCGGAGTATTTGGCATAGAAGGCAAAGAAGGAACGTTCCGTGACGCCGAAGACGGTGAGCTGAGTATGAGTCATGTCGAACATGGTCGTGTTGATAGTATTCTGCGCTTTAAACTTACTCTTGGCGCTCATGAGTCCGGACGAGCACATTATTGGATCGCAGCTGGCACATCACTGAGGGATGCGCTGTCTGTCAATAAAATGCTATGGAAAGATGGTATCGATGCCCACATGCATAGTACGCTTCGCTGGTGGCATGCGTGGCTTGAGCCAGCAGAGCAAGTAATCGACAGGATGCACGAGCGCTATCGCGATGATTTTCGACGCAGTCTTATGATTATGAAATCACATATAGATAAACGAGGAGCAGTCATTGCCAGTACAGACTCGGCTATGCTCAACTATTGGCGCGATGCGTACGCCTATTGCTGGCCTCGTGACGGAGCCTATATTATATGGCCGCTTATTCGACTTGGCTACACCGAAGAGCCGCTCAAGTTTTTTGAGTTTTGCCGAAAAGTAATGCATCCGTCGGGGTATCTCATGCATAAGTTTCGCGCAGATGGTGCGCTTGGTTCAAGCTGGCACCCCTACATCCACGATGGTATAGTGGCGCCTCCGATTCAGGAGGATGAGACTGCATTGGTGTTATTTGTATTTGCGCAGTACTATGGCATGCACAAAGACGATAAACTGCTCGAAAGTTTTTACGAAGAAATGATTAAGCCGATGGCTACCTTCTTGGCTGAGCATATCGAAAGCACAACGGGCCTCCCGAAGCCTAGCTATGACCTATGGGAAGAAGTGTATCTTACGACTACATATACAACTTCGACTGTCTATGCGGCACTACTAGCTGCTGGTGACCTTGCAGACGCAGTTGGTGATGCTGATAGCGCAGTCGCGTGGCGACTGAGTGCTGATGACATTTATGACGCCGCGCACAAACACCTCTACAACAAGGAGCGTAAA
The DNA here is from genome assembly GCA_937902295.1 of uncultured Candidatus Saccharibacteria bacterium. Classification (GTDB taxonomy): domain Bacteria; phylum Patescibacteriota; class Saccharimonadia; order Saccharimonadales; family Saccharimonadaceae; genus Mycosynbacter. Next base: position 6,763 of record CALGUM010000090.1, read on the forward strand.
TCGTTTTATAAAGGCATCCTCGTGAACACTCAAGGCGAGATCACGTATGATGATCGTATTGATTCATCGAGTGTATTCGGAGCATTTATGTTTGGGCTGTTTCCAGTGCGTGAGACAGAATTGCAGCAGGCACTACAGACATTACTTCATGTGTTCCCCACCAAGCCTGACAGCTATGGCTTACCTAGGTATGAAAATGACTATTATTTACGCGTCGATGATGCAACTCCAGGCAATCCGTGGTTTATCGCCTCACTGTGGCTTGCGCAGTATTGTATCGAGGTTGGCGATACCGATAAAGCATACAAAATTATCGACTGGGTTCAATCGCACACCGCCTCTACTGGAGTGCTGAGTGAGCAGATAAACCCTCACACAGGTGAATCTTTATCGGTTGCGCCCCTTAGCTGGAGTCACGCAGAGCTTGTCGCGACCTTACTGGATCTGATAACGGAGCCAGAAAAATAATAATGCTAGGGTCATCACTTCTCGCCCTCACAGCGAGCGGTCGCATCTCCACTGCATTCAAGCAATTAGCGAAAAGAACGCATACGATGTATATGGGCAGTGTCGACCAACGTCAAAGCGAGTATCACTTAGTGCGTGGTTTTACTGCGTCACACCAACACCGAGATACAGATCACTGTATTGGTACGTTTCTTCATCATGATTTTATCGTCTTGCACCGCGAGACAGCGCATGGCCGTGTGGTCATCACTGAAGTAGACTTGCATACTATTCACCCGTTTAGTCATTTTTTCATACTGCCAAATAGTATCGAACCTCGCTGGTTTGACAACATTCTAGCACTCTACCCGCATCATCGCCATGCGCCATTTGCACCCCATGATTCATTCAGCCCCCGTTTTAAGGACGCCTATTCTATCCTCTCGCTCCCCACGCACTTTGACCGTTCGCTTTATTTCGCGAGCGACGAAGTTGCAAAATGTATTATGTCACTTCAAGGTAATAATTATGTACTCGAAGTTATCGACCGAAGTGTATTTTTATATAATTTCGATACGGCTGAGCCTACAGAGCGAATGCTTGACGTGCAGGTTCGTTTTGCCTGCACGCTTGCAAGTGTGCTAGAAACTCGCAGCAAATAAAAACATCCTCTCGGTGAAAGGATGTTTTTGAGGTGTTTAGCCTTTGCGTTTTTTGACTTCGTTACGACCGAGGTTCTTTTTTGTCTCAGTGTACGTTGCATGCTTTCGCGCAACAGGGTCATATTTTCGAAGTACGAGCTTGTCTGGGGTATTTTGAGTATTCTTGACCGTGTAGTACGTGCGGTGACCAGACAAGTCACTCACGAGGCCAATTAGCTTGCGCTTTGTATTCTTCTTTGCCACTATAAACTTCCTTATTAGATTACCCGTACGGGTTTTGATAAGACTTTCAAGTCATGATTATAGCAACAAATGCATACATTTACAAGTGAAGCTAGCGGAAATTAATAAATTGCAACGGAGTATCCACGTCAAGTTCTCTCACTCGCGCCATCACTGACTGGAGGTCGTCTTTACTTGATGCAGAAATACGCAGCTCTTCACCTTGAATCTGAGCTTTGACTTTTTTGAAGTCGTCACGAATAACCTTTGCGATTTGCTTAGATTGTTCTTGTGAAAGTCCTTTTTTGAATGGAACTTCTTTGGTAGCTCTCATGTTCGATTCATGAATGTCTTTACTGAGGTCAAGTACTTTACTACTCAGCTCGCGTGAAGCGAGCTTTTTGCGCACTATATCAAGTACAGCATCCACCTGCCATTCATTTGAACCTGTGACTTTTATGCCAGCTTTGTCTGACATCCATTCGATTGCCGCTGGAGTGCCTTTAAAATCATATCTACTGCCAATTTCTTTTTCGGATTGCAAATAGATATTATTCATTTCTGCTTTATCGTAATCTGATACTATATCAAAACTAAATGTTGCCATATCTCTATTGTAGCATCTATAGAATTACGGTTATATTTATGGTATCATTATACGGGTTTACAGATAGCGAATGTGCCGCGATAGCTCAGTTGGTAGAGCGCATCCATGGTAAGGATGAGGTCTCGGGTTCGAATCCCGATCGTGGCTCCAGTGCAGCAATACAATAGTCGCTATATCAGGCGGCTATATTTTTTTGCGTTCAAATTTTACCTAGGAAGGGAGAGTAAAGATTTTGCCACTACGCATACCCCACGTGTCACGCACCTGTGTATTGCCGCAAGTCGTCACAACACTATTGATCGACTCAGTCTCTTCGGCTGTCGGCCTTTGTAGTGTCCAGAATAATGCATACCTTCCGGGTGCTGAGGTGCACTTATAGAGCATTAGACTTAGTCGGCCATTAGGAGGATTGCCATAATAGGTATTAGGTGGCAGCTTGGCTGAAAAGCCTTCAGGTATGACTTTTTGGGCGACAAGGTGGTCTTCAGCTGCACATACATATCCTGTCGTGTTACTAAACCACCCGCTAACGCCGTCGACACATCCATTGGCTGATGGTGGCACTGTAGAGCCAAGTCCACCTGGGATAGTGGCACTTCCTGTTTGAACTGCCCATGCCATAATTGATTTTTCCAATTGGTTCGCCGCACTCCTAATCTTTGTATCATTGGCTCGAGCCTGCACCCCGGTATAGGCGACAATAGCTATGGCTACCAATACACCTATAACTACAATGACTATCAGAAGTTCTACAATAGTAAAACCCTTACGGTTATTTATCATACTAGAAGTATATGCTATCGAAACGGGACACACAAGGTCCACCATCCTGCAATGAAGAGGCCAAACTATTATCCATAACAAGAAATACCTCCTAAAAGGAGGTATTTCTATGGAGCCGCTTCAGGGACTCGAACCCAGGACCTGCTGTTTACAAAACAGCTGCTCTAACCAACTGAGCTAAAGCGGCGTATAGTACAGATGCTATTTTATCGAACTTTTTAACATATTTCAATAGCTCTTGCGAGAATTAAGTCAGAAAGGTAGACTAATAGAATGCATCCTAAGCTTAAGGGTTTTACTATTGTTGAACTTCTCATTGTAATCGTTGTCATCGGTATTTTAGCCGCAATTTCAATTGTAGCTTACACTGGAATACAGTCTCGGGCCAATGATACAAGAATGCGCAGTGCGGTAGCCCAGTTAGAGAAATCAATCCTTGCATGGTCAGTCGAAACCAGTGCTTCGTCCATTCCTGGGGGCTTAGGTTCAACTGCAGCTGCTAACGCCAGTGGCTGTACGAACGGCGCGGATGGTTTTTTTGGAACAGCATCGTATACTTGTACTGCTGAGGATCACTTAGTTGCCCAGGGGGTCTTACCTTCTGGCTACTCGAGTAAGCTACCGCACAATACCCACTATGGATCCTCGACCAGTGGGCGCACGAGCTTGATGCTTTATCGCTGCTCCCCACCCCGATATGCACTTTTTTGGACTCTAGAGAGACCGACTGATGAAGATACGCAAAATCTCAACAATACCCTAAGTACGTGTGGTTACGGTCCACAAATACGAGATAGCTGGGGAATGCGAGCTGGAAAACTGATACGTCTACCTTCTTGATAGCACCTGCCGTCAATATCAAAAAATATTTCAAACATAATCTAAAGTTATAACTGCATAACATGCGCTATAGCTTGACTGCAGGATTGATAACAAGAATGTATTGATGCGAGGAGTTTTAAAGGTATTGACTAAACTAGCATAAAGTGTTAAATTATAACAAAAGGAGTTACTATATACATGATTACTACTATTGTATCGAATCTCAAGGATTGGGCGCAGGCAACAGATGCGCGTCAAAAGCTACAGCATACGTATCTTAGTGCGACCCTGGTGCTTGTCCTGGGCGCAGGAGTAATTGGTCTTATTGATTACGATCTTGGTCAAAAGATACTCCTAGGGGCATTTATCTGTATTGCAATTTTCATTGCAAACGCAGTAGTATGGGCACTTGTACAGTCGTTTATACTTTTCAAAATTGCTACTCCACTAGAAGATAAGCCAGAGAAAACTACAGTCAAGCAAGTTCGTTCTCCACGCAAAAAATAACACCGAGAGCGGTCTAGTCAAATGCGCAAGAATAAGGTAGAATAGTATCTGTATCTAGGCCGGAATCGTGTAGTGGCAATCACAGGAGACTGTAAATCTCCCGCCGTATGGCTTCGTAGGTTCGAGTCCTACTTCCGGCACCAAGTAAAAAAGCGACCCGATGGTCGCTCTTTTACTTGGTAAGGTCATTACGTCTGTATGGAGGGGCTACATCACGACTTTACGCGGTTGTTTGACGCGCTTTGGTTTGCTTGCGGCACTTGCGGTTTCTTTTTGCTCCAAGATCACTCTGGCTTCTTCGCGCGCCTGTGCAGCTAGTTCTTGTGACCCATCGCGCTCATATGCATCGGCGAGAATACGAAGTGACTGAGGATTTTTGCGCTCATCGAGGGCTACTGCAAACTCAAGCGAAGTGATAACTTTTTTATTATTACCTAGTTTTTCGTGGACTTTTGCATAGGCGATGTGGCGAGAAGGAACGCTTTGTTCCATTGCAATTGCTTGTTCAAACGCCAATGCCGCCTTGCTATACTTTTTAGTTTCGAAATATATTAGTCCAACATTATGCAGACTCGAGGCGCTTGGTTCCAAGCTCTGTGCAATCTCAAAACACTCAATTGCATCTGGATACGCCTGCTGCTTGGCGTACAGTATACCTAGTCGATTATAGGCAGTTGCATTGCGTTCGTCGACGCGAAGTATTGTTAGCAGTGCCTTCTCTGCGCGCAGGTACTTTTTATCTCTTAGTGACTCCTGCGCAATATCCCATAGCTTGTCGAGCTTATCGGCAAATTTAAGTTTGGCTTCGGAAGCCACTTCGTGGATTGTTTGACGGTGAAACACTACGAAGAGTGCAATAATTACCAGTGCAATAAGTCCGAACATTATTATTATTGTACCACAAAATTTAACAACTGGAGCTTAGCATTGCCATTGCCCTTGATGGCGCTATAGATACGAATAAGCGTTTCTGCTTCGTCTCGCATTGTCTCGGAATAGCGTGTTAGGATCAATAGTTTGTACATAATGAGACACACATCAATAAATTCCAGGGCTGTATCTCGTTTTGTTGCGACGCGCGATATAATAGCTATCCTTTGGTAGGGGCTGCTACCTATGAATAATTTTGCTTGCTCAAACAGCGTCGTCCGTGCATTGTAGTACTTGGAGTTACTCGCTAGTTTTTGCATTTCCTTATGATCGCCTTGTGCCATAAAGCGAATACGCGCGGCTGTATCTTCTGGCAACTGCACATGAGTATCGGGTGCTGAATGGATGATAGTTCGACATCGTGAGCGAACGGTGTCTAGTAGGCGGTCGGGTGTCTCCGTACATAGCACTATCTGGAGTCCAGCTCGAGGCTCTTCGAGCAGCTTGAGAAGCGCGTTTTGCGCTTGCTGTGTCATGTGCGCCGCATCTGCCAGTATGACATATGTAGAGCCAAGCCGATGCTGCGAGCGAACTGCTACTTGTAACTCACGAATATCCTCTATGTATATCCCGGCAGAGGTACCGGTTTTGTTGGGATGTTCGTCGATGTTAAGCACCGTATCGTGTATACCGACGAGAGAAGATGCGTATGTGCGCAGCTCAGCTATCGGTGCCCCTGTGATAATAAGAGACTGAACAGTCGCAGTCATTTAGTATGCCTCGTTGAATTCTGTAGGTATAGGAGCCTCAAAGACTTTTCGTGTACCACCGGGCAATGTAACTTCGAGCTTATGTGCATGAAGGTACATTCGCTCAGCTGTCTCCGTTCCATAAATGGCGTCCCCTACTATCGGTGTGTTGATATACGCCATATGCACACGCAGTTGGTGGGTTCGGCCGGTCTTTGGGCGCAACGACACAAGCGAGCGTGTATCACCAGCAACAAGCACTTCGTATACAGTCTCAGCTGACTTGCCGCCTGCATCAACACGGAATGTACTTGGCGCAGAAGGACTTCTATTTATCGGCAGGTCAATTTTTGCGGTTGGCTGGCTGGGCGTGCCAGACACTACTGCAACATATTCTTTCTTTGTCGTGCGATTAGTAAACTACTTACTGATAAGCGCTGCGGTTTGATCATTTTTTACCATTAACATTACGCCGCTAGTATCTCTATCAAGTCGATGAATGATGCCAGGCCTATTTGTTTCGCTCTTGTAGCTCGTATGCGGCCGAATGATGTCTGCGGCAGTATACTCTTCGACCATGGCACCTTTCGCGTGGGTGAGCATTCCTATCGGTTTGTTGATCACGAGTACGTTCTCATCTTCGTATAATGTTTCTACGTCCACAGGAGTGATAGTAGGATTAACACTTTGTAGCGTGATTGTGTCGGTACTTTTGACTGCATATTTTGTAGAGGTCTTTACTTCGCCGTTAATGAGCACTTCACCGCGCTCAATGCGCTTTTGATACGTGCTGCGAGATTCGTCGCCGTACTTTTCGACAAGTGCAACATCAAGGCGTTTTGTCTGTGGAGCATCTCGAAGGAGATACACTTCTTTGCCACGATACGGCAAGGCGTAGGTTGTGAGGTTGTATGAACCAGGTAATGCCAGTAATTGATAGTGTCGCTCAACGCCAGGCTCATCTGCCATAGTATGTATGTAGGCTTCGTCATCTTCTGCAGCGCTGTCGATCAGTGCTGCATAGTGCTTTTTGCCCACTGCAAAACGGATCAGCACATTTTTGTCATGTGGTTTAGATTTGATGATACGCTCTATATGTCGCGGCATGACATCGTCTGCTACTTCTTTGAAGAGCCGGAGTATTGCTACAAGGTCGGAAGAATCAAATTTCATACTATGCTTTCGGCCTCAGTCCAACAGCTTGTTGTGCTTTGAGAAGTACTGCATTCGCCTGTTGGTTCATGCTGCGCTCTGATGCTTCAAGAGCTGCGAGCAGCTCAGTTTCAGATATTGTGTCGAGCTTTTTCTGAAACTTCTCTAGAAACAGCGCTACCTCATCTGCGACTGATTGCTTGAGATCGCCATATCGATCTGACCCGCGCCACTGCGCATTTATTTCGTCCTGAGGTGTGTTGCTTAGTATAGAGGCAATCTGCAAAAGATTTGTTACACCAGGTTGTAGTTCCCAGTTAAAATCGACACTTCCGATACTATCTGTGGTTGCGCTCATAATTTTTTTATGTGCGACTGTTGGGGTATCTGTGAGTAATATTTTGGACTTTTCATCAGATGAACTTTTGCTCATTTTTTTTGTCGGATCCGTGAGACTTCGGATGCGCAGTCCATTGTCGCGTTCGATAAAACTAGTTTGTGTGCGTGTTTCGTACGGCACTGTAAAGATATCGCCAAATTTGTTGTTAAAACGTGTCGCAATATCGCGAGTGATTTCTAGGTGCTGAAATTGATCCTCACCTACTGGTACCCATTCTGCATCGTATAGTAATATATCCGCCGCCATCAGTACCGGATAGTTCATGAGACCCATTGTGATGCTCGCATTATGCTCGCCAGACTTATCCTTGAACTGGGTCATGCGCTGCATTTCGCCAACGTAGGTAAAGCAATCAAGGATCCATGTTAACTCACTGTGAGCCGAGATGTAACTTTGTCTGTATATGTGTGTATTGCTGTTGGAGATGTCTAAGCCAGCCGCTATAAAATATTTAAGATTTTGCAGCGTGTTGTGGTACAGAGAGTCGTGATCAATCGGCGTAGTGAAGCTATGTAGGTCTGGAACAAACATATTGATACGATAGGTATCTGCATACTTTCTTTGCAAAGTCACCATCGGGACGATCGCGCCCAGGTAGTTTCCTAGCGTCGGCTCTTCGTTGGCACGTATGCCTGTGAGGATAGTTTGTTGTGTCATTTTACTATTATAACACTAGTCAGACTGTAGTGGGTGTTTTATGATACCTCCGAGTACTGAGGCGAGGGCCACGGCATATGCTTTGTTGCGATTTATCTCGTGTGCGGCCAGTACTGGGTGGATAGAAATGTTTGGATTATGTCTCCATAGAGTCTTGTAGTACTTCTTGATTACGAATGGGTCAAACCTACCATACATCAGTGCCGTACGATGTTCGGTGGTCATGAGCCACTCAAACGCGGACTGATTTTCAATTGCCATTTCCATTGATCGTGTCACACTCATCATATTGCTATCATCAACAATAAAGTCATCCTGTATGAACTTTACTTTTCGAGCATAGTAGTTTAACTTTTTTGTAAAATCTGATTGCTCACGCAGCCTTCTCAGCATACTCCTGTGCAGATCTTCTCCAGTGGGCAGCTTGAGTGAACGAACCAGTTTACGTGGTTCAGACTTGTATAACGGCGTACCGCACAGTACAAGCGCGCTGGTTGCGCTTGGATACTTGCGCGCGTATTCGATTGCAACGAGTGCGCCAAGTGAATGTCCGACCAAAATAACATTGCCACGTACTCTTTTCTTGAGTAGCGTCATCCGCAGGCTCATGGCTTGTTCCTCGGCATTGTACTTTTTCCACTCTGGGCGAGGAGATGCGCCGAATCCTAAAAGGTCAACTGAAATAACTCGAGTGTTATCTGGCAGCATCTTGAGTACATAATTCCATATTGTATGCGTGCGGGCCAAACCGTGGATTAATACGATTGTCGTACCCGGCTGCTCGCCTGTATCTACTCCAATGTGGAGTGTATGGGGAACTTTGAGTATTTTATGAACTATTTTTTCTCGTAACATCTAACTATCATCTTGACACCAAAAATCCCCACTGTCAAATAGTGGGGATTGTTTGTGACGTATAGCCGACAATTATCGTTTCGAGAACTGTTCGCGTTTACGTGCAGAACGAAGACCATATTTCTTACGTTCTTTTTCGCGTGAATCACGTTTGAGTAATTCAGCTTTTTTGAGAGTTGGACGAAGATCGCTATGACCAACAGTAATCGCCTTAGCGATTGCCAGTTTGATCGCGTCTACTTGTCCAGCAATACCACCACCATTCACGCGAATAGTGATATCAAAATCTTTTTGTTTACCAACAAGCGCAAGCGGATCAGTGATCTCGGCGAGCATCGTCTTGTTTCCTGAGAGGTACTCCTCTGCAGTTTTGTCGTTGATCGTGACGCCACCCTTACCTTTGTAGAGGCGAGCGCGTGCAGTCGCGCTTTTGCGTCGACCAAGTCCATAGAAGTAAGTAGCTTCAGCCATATTACTTTACCTCAACTTTCTTAGGGGTTTGTGCAGTGTGCGCATGCTCATTGCCGGCGAACACCTTGAGGCGTGCCATACGATCAGCTTGCAACTTGTTCTTAGGTAGCATTCCTTTTACAGAGTGTTCAATGATTCGCTCTGGGAATTTCTCACGAACTTCCTCGAGACGAGCATCTTTGATACCGCCCGGAAAGCCAGAGTGACGATAGTACATCTTTTGCAACTCTTTAGCGCCTGTAACTGGTACAGTCTTTGCATTGATGACAACTACGTAATCTCCGCCGTCGATGTGCGGTGTGTAGGTTGGTTTATCTTTGCCGATCAAAAGTTTTGCAATGATAGTGCTAAGTCGTCCAAGAGGCAGTTCGCTGGCATCTATAAGGTGCCAGTTTCGTACGACCTCACTTGGCTTTTGGGAGTAAGTTTTTTGATTAGTCATTACTTAGTCTCCTTTGTAGATGGCTTGAGTTCGTCGACAAAGGCAATTGTTGCCATTTGCGCCGCATCACCAACTCGTAGTCGTGTACGTTCAACGCGAACGTGTCCACTTGTTCGACCACTGAGTTGCGGTGCGATCTCGTCAACGAGCTTATAAGCAGCAGCTTGGGTAGAAAGCTTCGCAATCACCTGACGACGATTGTGAAGGTCGCCCTTCTTAGCTTTTGTGATGAGCTTTTCAATGTAACGCACAAGTTCTTTGGCTTTTGGCAATGTAGTTTCAATCTTACCGTGCTCGATAAGACTGGTAGCCAAGCCCTTCATGAGTGCGCGGCGTTGGTCGCGCTCACGACCGAGCTTACGCCCTTTGTATCCATGTCGGTGCATATTACAGTTCTAACTCCGCTAATTTATCTTTTACTTCATCGAGTGCTTTTGAACCGAAGCCTTTGAGCTCACGCAAATCTTGTTCAGTCAACGTCACAAGGTCTTGTACCGTACGGATCTCGTTGTTCACAAGCGCATTTGCTGTACGAGCAGTCAGGTTAAGTTCTTCGATAGGTGTGTTGAGTTCATTGGCAGTCTCTTCGTCTTCTTGGCCAAGTGCTGGTGCAGATTCGACACTGGTGCTACCGGCAAGCGCAGTGTACTGGTTGACGAGGATAGCAGCTGCTTCTTCGAATGCTTCACGCGGGGTCATTGTGCCGTCTGTGTCGATGACTACAGTCAGCTTGTCAAGATTTGTTTCTTGACCGACACGCGTCACTTCAACTTTGTAGCGTACACGTAGCACTGGACTAAATACTGCATCGAGTGCAATATGATCACTTCGCAAACGAGAATCGCTTGACTCTTCGATTGTACGATATCCGCGTCCTGAATCAACGACAAGGTCGATAACTACAGAACCTTTTGGATCATCGATAGTACAAATCACTTGGTCTGGATTGACGACTTCTACGTCTGCAGTAGTCTTGATGTCAGCAGCAGTTACGATGCCTGCACCCTTTTTCTCAAGTCGAAGTTCAACTTGACCTTCTGAGTGCGCTTTTACACGAACGTTCTTGAGATTGAGGCTGATATCTACTACATCCTCTTTAATACCTTTTACCGTTGTAAACTCGTGAGTAACACCCTCGATTTTAAACGATACGATTGCACCTCCTGAGATGCTTGAAAGCAATACACGTCGCAAACTGTTGCCAAGTGTGTTGCCGTAACCTGCATGTAACGGCTCGATAACGAACGATGCGCTGGTAGCCGAATGCTCTTCGATGCTTGCGAGTGCAGGGTTGTGAATAACTTTTGTCATAGGTCTAGGCTCCTTACCCTTATCGTGAGTAATACTCAACGATGAGCTGTTCGTTAATATCTACTTCGGCTTCTTCGCGCTTCGGATTGCCAGTCACAGTGATTGTGATCTTTTTCTCATCAGCTTTCATCCAGCTAACTGGTACTTGTGTTGAGTTTGCAATCACGTCTTTGATCTGTGCGAAATACACGCTTTTTGCGCTTTTTGGTCGTACTTCGATGACGTCACCAGCTTTGAGGCGAATTGACGGAATGTCGACGCGACGGCCGTTGAGCATAAAATGACCATGACCTACGAGTTGGCGTGCAGCACGTCGGCTTGTCGCGAAACCAGCGCGGTATACCGCATTATCGAGACGTCGTTCGAGAAGTTGCAAGAGCAACTCACCTGGAAGTACGCCATGAGCACTTGCCCTGTCGGCTTCTTTCATCAAGCGTGCAAATTGTTTTTCAAGCAATCCATAGGTTCGTCGAACCTTTTGCTTTTCACGAAGTTGTGTCAGGTAAAGACTTGGCTTACCTTGACGGCCATGAGCATGTTGACCTGGAATACCAGATTTACGAGCCATAATTTTGTGAGCCTTCGGGTGAAGTGCATAGCCTTCTCGACGAGACTGCTTGACAATAGGAGATCTATCTCGTGCCATAGCTTACGCCCTCCTTGCTTTCTTGGGACGGACACCACCGTGTGGAATACCTGTCACATCTTTAATACTTTCAACTACAATGTCGAGGTTGCTCATCGCACGAATGGATGCATCTCGTCCAAGACCTACGCCTTTTACGAATACGTCAACTGAGCCAAGTCCATAAAGACTTTTTGCGGCTTCGGCTGCTTTTTCTGCAGCAACTTGTGCGGCATAGGCTGTACCTTTTTTGCTTCCACGGAAGCCACATGCACCAGCACTTACAGCGGCAAGTGCGTTACCTTTTTTGTCAGTAAACGTAATGATAGTGTTGTTAAAAGTAGCCTGAATATGCATTTGACCAGCAGGAACTGATCGGCGTTGCTTTTTGCGAGTTGATGTCTTTGCTTCTGCCATATCTGTATCGTTCCTTTCCTAGGTCTTACTTGCTGATTTAGGTTGAGTGCCACCAACTGATTGCGCGCGTCCCTTACGAGTTCGTGCATTCGTACGAGTACGTTGTCCGCGTACTGGCAAACCTGCCTTATGACGTAGTCCGCGATATGCATTGACGTCTTTGAGGCGCTTAATATTATTTGTAACCAAGCGCTGTAGGTCGCCTTCCGTGGTGTAATCTCCATCGATTATTTCACGAATACGCTGTTCTTCAGCCTCGGTGAGATCCTTCACCCGAGTGGTCGGCTTTATCTTAGCCGCCGCAAGGATGGTCGATGCAAATTTCGGACCGATGCCGTAGATATACGTCAAAGCGATCTGAACTTGCTTTTCAGAGGGAATGGTTACCCCAGAAATTCGAGCCATGCTTAACCCTGCCTTTGCTTATTCTTAGGTTTTTTCTTGTTGATGACACGGAGTCGGCCTTTGCGCCGCACCAGCTGGTCATCTGGGCTGATTTTTTTCACACTCGCACGAACTTTCATGAGCGTCTACAAAAACTCCCTTCCTTAAAATTTATTGCGTATAGACGGCCTATCGCGGAGCGCGAGTAGGTTCATCTCGTAGTCGGAAGCTGATACGACCCTGTGTGAGATCATACGGGGTCATTTCTACTTCGACTTTATCGCCTGGCACCAGTCGGATATAATGCTTGCGCATCTTTCCGCTAATGTGAGCGATAATTATATGGCTATTCTCAAGTTCTACCTTAAATTTAGTACCAGGTAGTGCTTCGACTACCTTGCCTGTCATCTTAATTACTTCCTTTTGACTCGCCATAAATTACAGTTTCTCATTATACACCAATTTAATAAAAGAGTAAAGCACTTACACGCAGCATTTTTCCGATCCTGTGTAGGCGCATCACGATACTCTGTAGTATAGTGTAAAACACTACGGCAAGTCAAGTGCGACAAGCGTTACACGCGCTTATTGAGTAGCAACTGCGCGGATAGTAACACGTTGATCAAAAGTGTTCTGTGCAGGAATCCAATTACCGGTACAGGAAATAATATTGAGACCTTCATCGGTGTCATCTACGGACTCTGACATGCGCTTCATTCCGCCGTTATTCAAGTCATCGAGGGTTAATACTTCATTCTCCACAACTTCATACAGAAATACCTCACCGTCGCCACGTTCTATTGAAATAATATCTCCTTCGCTGAGATCTCCGAGTCGCTCAAATACACCACCTTTCGTAGGGCCGCCGTTGTGGCCATCGAGGAGTAGTGCACCCGCCATACTGCCAGGAGTTGCGCTCTCTTTGTACCATCCTACGTCATGGATGTTGGGAGGCGTGTCAAGCTCTCCAGTTGGCGCCACACCAACTTGCATCACTCGTGCTTTATTGATACTAAGGCTCGGGATTGATATGTACCGTGGTTGGGTAGGTTCTACTGAGTGATTCTGTGTATCGCGTAGTGATACTTCACTTTCATCTACATTTTGGTTTGGTGTAGCGAGTGCAATCGGGATAGGTGGTTGTTGGCCAGTCGTATAGTAACGGTACGCAAACCAGCCAATCACTGCCACAAGACCGATGCATAGCAGCAGTGCGCCCCACCTCAAGACATGAGTTTCGCTCTGCTTTGCAATCTCTAGACCTGTTGCCATTGCTGTTTCTCCCCTCCCTTAGTGCTGTGTTTATTTGTAGTCGTCGTAGGTAACCATGAGTGCGCGGCTGTTAATCTGACGCAGGCTCTCAAGTGATACGGTTACTACGATGAGAAGACCTGTACCACCTATGGCTAAGTTCGTATTAGTAATACCGGTAAAGTTGTATAGTAGATATTCTACTGCAAATGGCGTGACCGCAATGAGGCCGAGCACAGTAGCACCGAATAGCATCAAACGGTTCACTACCTTATTGAGATACTTCTCGGTCGTGAGACCAGGCCGTATACCCTCTATGAATGCACCTTGCTTCTGCAAGTTCTCAGAAATTTCATTTGAATTAAATACTATGCCTGTATAGAAATAGGTAAATAGCATCACAAGGAGGAAATAGATGACGGGATAGATAAATGCTTCACCCGTTGCACCTGTAAATTCACCTGGATTCGGCGCCTGGAACCATCGCACTAAATTATCAGCTATAGTTGCATACGCCTCGTTGCCTGTCGATTTAAGTACTTGCCCGACAAAGGCTGGAAGGCTCAGGAATGCAACGGCAAAGATGACGGGGATTACACCTGCTGCAATCATTTTGACAGGTAGCACACTCTTGATACCGCCGTAGCTGCTATTTCCTTGCACGCGCTTTGCGTAGTTTATCGTAATGACACGCTGCGCTTCATTGATCTTTACAAGCAGATATAGCATCAGAAGTGCAAGTGATCCAAGCGCAATCATCACATAGAATATCGTGGGATTTAATGGGATTTCGAACCAGTTAAATACCTGAAGCCCGCCCTGAGACGTGTCGACGAGTGAAGTCCAGAGTGTGGTGAGTGTGGAAGGCAGCTGGCTTATGATTCCGGCAAAAATCAGCATACTAATACCGTTTCCGATGCCACGTTCGGTGATAAGCTCACCAAACCACATGAGGAGCATAGAGCCCGCTGTCATAGCCGATACCGCTACAACCCAGTCTGTGATAGATGCATCACCAAGCACGGTTGTGTTGCCTGCGAGGACTGACTGGCGCAGGATATAGATAAACGCAATAGACTGAATGATTGCTAGCGGGAGCGTCATCATACGTGTCCATTGATGGATTTTTCGCCGGCCAGACTCACCGTCTTTGTGTAGTTGCTCGAGCTTTGGAATAGCTTTTGTAAGAAGCTGCGTGATGATGCTCGCAGTAATAAAAGGGCTAAGGCCAACAAGTACGATGGAGAGCTGTGCCAGTGCACCACCCGATAGTAAGTTGAGGAATCCACCAAAATCACTTGCGGAAAGGAAACTTGCAATCACTTCTTGGAGACGACTCGGTTCCGCGAGTGGCACTGGTATGTGCGACAGTAGACGGTACGTCACAATTAATGCAAGAACAATGCCAAAACGCTTTTGCATGTCT
>CALGUM010000091.1 GCA_937902295.1 uncultured Candidatus Saccharibacteria bacterium
GGACACAAGGCTCTTCAGGCCTCTGCTCTACCAACTGAGCTAAAGAGCCACACATGGTATGAATCACACTAGTAACTTTGTGACACACTTCATATATTCTACAGAAAAAAACAAAAATTCACAAGACTAGGGTAAAGTGGATTTGTTTGGTATACTTTTGGGAGTGTAGGGCGCGTTGGCGGAGCGGTTACGCAGAGGTCTGCAAAACCTTGTAGACGGGTTCGACTCCCGTACGTGCCTCCAAGAAATAATCTCGATGATTCGAGATTATTTTTGTTGTAACACCTCGATGAGTTCAGGGAATTCTGGATCGAGGAAGTGATTACGATCTGTAAATCGATGGACCGTGGCTGTCGGTAAATCTGCGTGAAACTTGTCGAGCTCGCTGTAGGGCACCACGAAATCATCTTGGCTATGAAACAAATGAATATCACGCGCGCTGCGCTCTAGGCCGGTAGCGGACGTAAGTGCGAAACTACCGTAATCCTCTGCGCCACTATTATACCCACCGGCAATGAGCATGAGTTGGCGGGCGGGTAGTGGTAGCGGAGTATGATGGAGATATTTTGCGAGGAACATGGCTCCCAGGCTATGTCCGACGATACACGCGTCTTGTGCGAGGTGGGGAATGATCTTTTCGAAATATATTGCCCATTCGTCGAACTGAGCATTGGCGCTGTTTGGCATAGTGGGGGCGAGTATATCTGCATCCGGAAAAGCGTCGATGATCGTATCTCTCCAGCGCCTGCTTGGTTTGAGTCGGTCGTATTCCACTGTAGAGGCCTTGAGATCAGCGAGATATTTTTCGTAGCTTGAGAAGCTGTTGCCCCCGTGAATAAGCAAGATTTGTTTTTTGTGTTCTGGATGCGTCATGTTTCTAGTATACTAGGTCTTAGAGCGCGAGTGGCGGAATAGGTAGACGCGAGGGACTTAAAATCCCTTGGATGAATAATCCGTGCGGGTTCGATTCCCGCCTTGCGCACCATATAGAGTAACGAGACCTGTTCTCGTTATTTTATTTTGTAGTACTACAAATGTGGCGGACGAAGGTAACTGTAACGGTCAATATCTGGTAGAATAGAACCATACTTTTATGCCTATAACTAAGAGTGATAATTTATAGAACAGGGGGAATATGGGAATAATATTAATGTATCTTGTCATTATTGCGGTAGTGGTAGTAGTAATAAGTCTCAAGGTGATCAACCAGTACGAGCGTGGTGTGGTGCTTACGCTAGGTAAGTTTACAGGTATACGCGGCCCGGGTCTTCGACTCGTGGTCCCAGGGTTTCAGCGCCTGCTACGGGTTGATGTGCGTAGTACGCCTATCGATGTGCCCAAGCAAGAAGTTATCACAAAAGACAACGTGACAGTAGGTGTTGATGCGGTCGTATACTTCCGCGTGATCGACGCACCAAAAGCAGTACTCGAGACTACTAATTATATTTATGCCACAAGTCAATTTGCACAAGCGGCACTGCGTGATGTGACGGGCAATGTAGATATGGACGACCTGCTAGGTAAACGCGAAGAAATCAGTCAGCAGATTAAAGAAATTGTTGATCGCCAGACTGACCAGTGGGGAATTGATGTCGAGGCTGTGAAGATACAGAACATCGAACTACCAACTGACATGAAACGCGCCATGGCCAAGCAAGCAGAAGCCGAGCGAGAGCGCCGTGCAGTAATCATCACCGCAGAAGGTGAAAAAGCTGCTGCGATCGCTGTGGCGGAAGCTGCTGCGACGCTTACGAAGATCCCCGGCGGTATCAACGTTCGTACGCTCCAGACACTAGAAAAAATTAGTTCCGAACCGAGTCAGAATACCCTTATCGTCTTGCCAGCTGAATTGACCGAATCTGTCGGTAGGATTCTGAATTCCAACAAGTAGAATCTGGCATATATAAGCGATATGCGGTATAATAAGTACATAAATAATTTGAATTAAGAAGGGTTGATAATACATGTCACAAGGACTAATAATTTTGCTGATCATACTTGCAGTACTCGCGGTGCTTGGTATATTTTTGTGGGCTACCTACAATGCGCTCGTTACACTGAAGGTTCGCGTTGACGAAGCATGGAGTGATATCACCGTGCAACTCAAGCGACGTGCAGACTTGATTCCAAATCTCGTCAACAGTGTCAAAGGTTATGCTGCACACGAACAAGGTGTCTTCCAAAAAGTTACAGAGGCTCGTTCTGCTGTGATGGACGCTAAAGGCGTCAAAGAGACAGCTGATGCAGAAAACATGCTCGAAGGCGCACTCAAAAGCCTGTTTGCGGTAGCAGAAGCATACCCAGACCTCAAAGCAAACGAGAACTTCTTGCAACTACAAAATGAGCTTGTCGACACCGAGGACAAGATTCAGGCATCACGCCGTTTCTACAACGGTGGCGTACGAGACCTCAATACAAAGATTCAGATCTTCCCGAACAATGTATTTGCCGGCATGCTTGGCTTTACAGAGCGTGAGTTCTTCGAAGTAGAAGACATGGCAAGTGTTGCAAACCCAGTTGAAGTAAAGTTTTAGTAGAAAGCGACTGAACTAGGTATGTATAGCTCAATTGCTGCCAACAAACGTAACACCGTCCTGATTATGGCGGTGTTTGTTGGCATTATCGGTGCGATTGGTTGGGTGGTAAGTACGATGTACGGCAACACATCGATCGCCGTATGGGTGATAACCGTGGCTGCTGTGTATGCAATCGTGCAGTACTACATGGCCAGTAAGCTTGCCGTCTCTATGACCGGCGCTCGCCAAATCGAGAAAAAAGATAATCCTAGGCTCTATCGTATCGTAGAAAATCTCGCCATCACCGAAGGCATGCCGATGCCAAAAGTGTATATTATCAATGATCCTGCGCCAAATGCCTTCGCAACAGGGCGCAACCCCAATGTTGCAATAGTGGCTGCGACTACAGGGCTCCTGGAGATTATGGATGACCGAGAGTTGACTGGAGTAATGGCCCACGAGCTTGGGCATGTAAAAAACTACGATATCCGTGTGTCTATGGTCGCGTTTGGCCTGGTGAGCGCGATTGCCTTACTATCTGATCTTGTGATTCGCATGATGTTCTTTAGTGATAATAGAAATGCGAACCCGATCATGCTAGTTATCGGTGTGGTCGTGATTATCCTTGCGCCTATTATTGCAGCTATCGTGCAGATGGCGGTCAGTCGCCAGCGTGAGTATCTTGCCGATGCAAGTGGCGCTATGACTACTCGTGATTCCGAAGGACTTGCGAGCGCACTGGCAAAACTACGCGAGTATGGTCGACCTATGCAGCGTCAAAGTTCTGCGACTGCACATCTATTTTTTAGTAACCCACTAAAGTCAGGTGGAATTGCAAAGCTGTTCAGTTCACACCCACCACTCGAAGATCGTATCGCACGGCTTCACAAAAACGCCACCAAATTCTAATACAGAGTAGGTCCGCTATATGCCTCAAACCAAAAAAAACAAGACCTCGACATCTAAAACGCGTTCGAGAAACACTCCTCGTAGTATGTTTACTGCAGCGATACGCCCTTTTAAAAGATTCTACGCCTCGATGCGCGCTCGTAAGGCCGACTTTTTGCGCCGACGACCGCATCGTTCATTTCGCAGAACCATGCGACGAGATTACGCACGAAGCTTATCCTTGCCTGGGTATTTTGCGTTTACGATCGAAGTAACTCAGCTATTGTGGCGCCACCGTCTGATGTTTGTACTGCTGGCGGTGATATATATTGTACTTATGCTCGCGTTCCAGCTGCTTGGATCTCAGGACACATATGCGCAGCTCAGAGAATTGCTTGATGCTACTGAGCCAGAAGGACTTCTGGAAGGTGTCACGGGTGAAGTGGGGCGTGCCGGGTTACTACTGATGTCGATTGTCTCTACGGGACTCGGTGGTGAACTGAGTGAGAGTCAGCAGATAGCTGGTGTGTTCCTCGGGCTCTATATGTGGATGACGGTTGTATGGTTACTGCGCAACATATTAGCGGGCAAAAAAGTCGTGGTGCGTGATGGTATTTATAGCGCAGGGGCGCCGATTGTACCGACTTTCTTGATGTTCTTTATTCTTCTGATTCAGCTCCTTCCAGCCGCCTTCGCGGTGATTATCGTAAGTGCAGGGCTGCAGAGTGGATTTATCGCCCAGGGCGCGCCGGCTATGGCGGCCGGGCTCGGGCTGGCCTTAATTGTGGTGGCGTCGCTATACTGGGTGGTTAGTACATTTATCGCGCTTGTCGTGATCACACTTCCGGGGATGTATCCTTTTCGTGCGCTCACGATAGCGGGTGATTTGGTGATTGGACGTCGGCTTCGTCTGTTGCTGCGTGTGGTGTGGCTGGCATTGACGATCGTGTCGTGGTGGGTAGTGGTTATGATTCCGATAATTATTCTCGACGGCGCACTCAAGCATTGGTTCGAACAGATTACCTGGATACCTATTGTCCCAGTAGCGGTATTGTTGATGGCGACGTTTACGATTATGTGGTCGTCGGCGTATATTTATCTACTCTATCGAAAGGTTGTCGACGATGACGCAAGTCCCGCCTGAGGTCCGCATACGCGAACTCCGCGAGTTGCTGAATCAATATAGTTACCAGTATCACGTTGATGATGCGCCGAGCGTGAGCGATGCGGTATACGACGGGCTTTTCAACGAACTCAAGCAGTTAGAACAAGCGCACCCAGAACTTATCGTGCCCGACAGTATTACGCAGCGTGTCGGTAGCGAACTTAAAGAAGGGTTCCAAAAAGTTACTCATAGTACGCGGATGCTCAGCCTCAATGACGTATTTGATATCGAAGATGTACGTGCATGGGTGACGCGTATCGACAAGCTATTACCTGGAAATACCCACGAGTTCTTTGCTGATATCAAGATGGACGGATTGGCGTGTGCGCTCATCTACGAAGACGGGGTCCTTAGTCAAGCAGTGACGCGGGGAGATAGTTTTGTCGGTGAGGATGTGACAAACAATGTCCGTACCATCAAAAGCGTGCCACTACGCCTGCGTGCATCAGACAAGTACTCACATTTTTTGTCTGGACGCACAGAGATTCGCGGCGAAATTGTCATGCTCAAGCGTGACTTTGAAGTACTTAACGAAACACGCAAAAAAAACGGCGAGCCAGAATTTGCCAATCCTAGAAATCTTGCAGCTGGCACAATTCGTCAACTTGACCCAAAACTGGTGGCCAAACGACCACTTACACTCATTGCGTATGATTTACTACGAGATGATCCACGCGACGTAGAGTCGTATATGGCCACATACGACGCAATCACCGAGCTTGGCGTGCGTCGTAATAGGCAAGCGAACGTATTTACCTCTATTGACGAGGTAATGAAATTTGTTTACGAGTGGGATGAAAAGCGTCACAGTTTACCATTTTCAACTGACGGCTTAGTCATACGAGTCAATGACCGAGCACAGTATGCACGGCTTGGGGTGGTCGGCAAACAGCCGCGAGGTGCGGTGGCGTACAAATATGCTGCAGAGCAGGCGACAACTATCGTACAAGATATTGTCATTAGTATTGGGCGCACAGGAGTAGCAACGCCTGTTGCTGTCTTTAATCCGGTGGTAGTCGCTGGAACAACTGTCCAGCACGCAAGCTTGCATAATGCAGACGAGATTGCGCGAAAAGATATACGTATCGGCGACACGGTCGTCATATACAAAGCAGGAGATATTATTCCGCAGGTGGAAAGTGTGGTGACGGCACTGCGTCCAGCGGATGCCAAAGTGTTTGATTACCGCACAGCACTCAGCGAACAGTATCCAGAATTGCAATTCGAGCGCCAGGGTAATGATGTGGCGTACAGAGTAAAAGGTACGTCGAGTGAACTGATACTGAAGCGCTCGGTTGAGTATTACGCGAGCAAGGGTGCACTTGATATAGATACTCTGGGTGAAAAGAACGTTGCGGCACTTGTTGACTCAGGACTTGTAAAAACCGTTGCCGACATTTATCGTCTTACTTATGAAGAGGTAGTGCAGCTGGATAGGTTTGCAGATATTTCGGCACGTAAGCTAGTCGCAGCAATCAAACGTAAAAAGAATCCGCCACTAGAAAAGTTTATACTTGGCCTTGGTATTCGGCATGTTGGTATGCAGACTGCAATTGATCTTGCGACGAGGTTTGAATCTATTGAATCGTTGCAACGTGCGACGCTCGATCAGCTCGAACAAGTAGACGGGATTGGGCGAGTGGTCGCGGAATCTATCGTGGCATGGTTTGCCGACGAAGATAACCGTGCGCTCTTGGATGCGTTTGCTGCGCAAGAGGTAGTTCCCCAGTACGAGAAAAAAAGAGGCAACCTCGTAGGGAAAAGTTTTGTCGTCACAGGAACGTTGCACTCAATGAGCCGTGACGAGGCGGCGGATAAAATCCGTGCACAGGGAGGCATATATCAAACAAGCGTCGCAAAAGGTACTTCGTATCTTGTAGCGGGCGAAAAAGTCGGTGCGAGCAAGCTCGTAAAAGCAAAAAAGTTCGAGGTGCAAGTGATAGACGAAGCCGCACTCCTGGCAATGCTCACTCCATAGTATGTCTCCAATGATAGTGTTTGAATCACTCACTCCTGTTACAATACTAGTATGGTACTAATGCTTGAGTATAATTGTGGATAGTTTTATTTATTATTATGATTGGCAGGTAGACATTGCGCCAAGAATTCCACGACTTGAGCGCTCTTCTCAGGGTTACACTGCTGCATACACCGGGCTTATTAATCTCGCCGACGGTTCACAAGTGTTCGTAAAATGTGCAATGGATGATAATTCCGAGCGCTGGATAAAAAAAGAGATAAAAGTCTACCGTCTTTTGCAAGACGCAGGCTATGATTATATGCCGCGCCTGCTTGCCGTGAACGCAGATGAATCGGCGTTTGCCGTACAAGCGCTGATTGGATATGACTTCTCGCCCCACTGGAATGTCGACAAATTTCACGCGATTATGCGTGCGCGAAAAGATTTAAAGTCACTGCGGTATCTTTTCGAAGCAGATCAAGACTTTTCGATGCGCAAAGTGGTGGGAGTGCAAAATAAATGGCCGCTCCTTCTGGATCATACTACTCTTGCGCGGGCAAATTCAGTGCTTGAGCAGTGTGGGATAGCGACAATTGGACCAAATGTTGTGGAGCGCTGCAATGCGTCGCTTGGAAACTGGCACGCCCAGCAGGATACATTGATACACGACGATCTACGCGCAGATAATTTTGCCTACGATCCTCAGACTAAGACTGGCAAACTGATTGATTGGGCGTGGCTTGGAATTGGTGATGATTCGCTCGATGTCGCTTCGCTATGTGTCGGCATGAGTTGTGCTGGGTTTGATATCTACGGCGCATATCCAGATTTGTTTGATGAGCATGCGGTCGTATCGACTATGGGCTATTGGCTTGAGGCACTCAGTGCTGGTGACGGCGCGGTGGGGCCGGCACAGCAGTCACAGGCGAAAGTAGTAGAAATGTGTTATCGCTTATTGTCGATGCGCACGCAGCTTACCGCGTGATGATACATGATATGAGAGGGGTGTAAGTGGACCGTGTCAAAAAACACACCAAGCAAGTAGTGGTGGGAATTGTCGGTGGGTTTATCGTCCTTGTTGGTATTGTGGCGATACCTTACCCAGGCCCTGGCTGGCTTATTGTATTTAGTGGTCTGGCAATTCTTTCTATAGAGTTCGAGTGGGCAAAACGAATCCTTCACTTTGGGCGCGACAAATACGAGGCGTGGAAAAATTGGATTACGCGACAAAATTCTGTCGTGCAAGGTACGGTCTTGTCTGTGACGTGTGCTGTTGTAGTGATGACACTTTGGTTGTTCAACGCATATGGGTATATGAATCACTGGTTGGGACTGGGGCAAGAGTGGATGGCATCGCCAATTCCATGGTTTTAAGACTTGCATCCAGTGTACATATTTGTCATAATAACGCTTAAGCTGGTACGCAATCGGGGTGCCGAGCGTTCAACATAAACAACTGTAGCAATACAAACAGAAACACCAGCGCCCTGGGTGGGCGCGTAGCAGCGAAATAATGCCTCCGTTTGGGGGCATTATTTGATACAATGGGTTGAGCACGGGGCATTAGCTCAGTTGGCTAGAGTGCTTGCATGGCATGCAAGAGGTCGGCGGTTCGAGCCCGCCATGCTCCACCAGTATTTATTATCATATCCAAACATAGGGGTACAATGTTTAAAAACTACGTCAGAAAAAAACTCGAAAAGTATGTAGTGAAGTACCTACAGGCTCATCCAGAGATAAAACTCATCTGTGTGGCAGGCAGTGTCGGTAAGACGAGTACTAAGACAGCAATTGCAACGGTATTATCTCAGCAATACCGTGTCCGCATGCACAGCGGCAATCACAATACGGAAATGAGTGTGCCGCTCGCGATCCTTGGTATTGAGTATCCTCAAAATATCCAAAGTCCATTTGCGTGGTTGTCTGTATTTAAGCTTGCAAGGCAACG
>CALGUM010000092.1 GCA_937902295.1 uncultured Candidatus Saccharibacteria bacterium
ATCGGTGCGATACCGCCGCTTATTCACAGTGTCTTCGCAGAGCGGATCGACGAACGTATCGACATGGCCACTCGCTTGCCATACTTTTTGATTCATGAGAATAGCCGCGTCGATCCCATACATGTCATCACGCTCTTCCACAAAGTGTCGCCACCATAATTGCATAATATTGCGCTTGAGAGCCACTCCAAGCGGACCATAGTCCCATGTACCACTGAGACCGCCATACACGTCACTGCCTGGATAAATAAATCCGCGCCGTTTCGCAAGACTCACGATTGCTTCCATTTTTTCGTTCTTCAGATTCTTTGCCATACTACGTGATAGTATAGCACATCGTCTCTGTTACTATCGTATCTCTCGCCTGTATACTGGGGAGTCAATCTACCGCTGCATGTTGTCGAGCGACCGTGGCCACAACTGCAACTAACTCCGCAATGCCGCTTACATGTCGTGCTACATGCAGTGGTCGCGTCGCAAGCAGACGCAGGAGCTTGATATGATTTGCCGTTATCTCACCCGACGTGTCGACAATAAACGTCTTCTCTTGTGCATCATACCGATATGCATGATCCGGTTGGAGTGGCTCACCGTTTCTATCACGCTGTACGTTGAGCTCATCCCCCATCAGTCGACTATACTGCAGGTAAAACCACGCCTTTGAAAGTGACAAATTAGTATGCGCATCGTCTGTCGCCATGAGCACCTCACGCACCACGTCATACCAATCAGAGCTATCGATATGCTCACTCGCGCGTGCAACTAATTTAAAGACCGTATAGACAAACATCAACCTGTCATAATCACCCATGACACCCTGATAAAACTTAATCATACGAGCCGAGCTAAGAATGTATAGTTCACCTTTTCCAGAGCGAAGCAGCACGTCTGACTCAGCTAATAATTCTATCCCGCCCGCTAGCTTGGAGCGTGGTTTTCGTACCCCTCTTGCGATAACGCTCTTTTTGCCGCCTGGTGTAATAAGCTGGAGTATCCGGTCGCTTTCACCATAATCAGTCCGGCGTAACACTATCGCCTGCGTACGTTCAGCCTTCATACACCCGCCTTTTTCAAGGCATATACAGTATCGTATGGATGCATCGTCGTTTTATCAAGTACCGCGACTACTCCGTACTGTTCAAGGATAGCCTTTTGCAGACTATCTGCCTGTGCGGTGTAGAGCACCACCGGCACGTGCGCGGTATCTTCACTTGATTGCAGTTCGTGAAGTAAGGTCATCACAGTGTTGTGAGACAAGAGCATATCTGCCACAAGAGCGTCACACATCTTGGTATCAATGCTTTCGATCGCTGCATATGCATCACGTACCCAACTTACCTCATACCCCTCTGAGCGTAGGATACGCTGCTGCTGTGCGGCATACCACGTATCATCCTCCACAAGCAGAATGCTGCGACTCATAACAATGATAGCTGCTCTGATACTGGCAGTGTTAAGTAATACGTCATACCGTTGCGATGTCGCTTTGAGCCGATGTTCGCTTGCATGATCTCGGCAAATCGCACAGCAATATGAAGGCCAATTCCACTCGACTCTGGACGCCCTGTCACCACGTGGGTACGCGTCAAGGCACGACGCGTGACGAGTGGACCTCGATCTCGCACACCCACCAACACCTGGGAGGCGCGTTGGGTGACATCGATCATGACAGGTGCCTGCTCCCCACCATAATGCAACGCGTTATCCACAAATCCAAGAATGACGCGGCGCAGTAAATCCCGATTCGCGACCACGAGTGGCGGACGGCGACGGAGGCGCACGTGAATATCTTTGCCGTGCAGCGCAAACATCGGCATCATTTCATGCGCAACTTCTTCGCACATTTGCTGCACATTGAGTGGTTCGAGTTCGAAAAGAGTATTCGAAAGTGCGGCAGTTTTCGTCAAATTGCTTGTAAGCCGTAATGACCGTTCAGCTGTCAGGATAATTTGGTCTATAAGTAGACGATCGCTTTCGACACTGCATTCGCTACGCAGCTCAAGTGCCAATTGACGTATGAGTGCTGTTGGCGATTTCAGCTCATGCGCTGCGCCAATCACACCAAACGACTCACCCGAAAAAAGTGAGTCGTGTGTCTGTCCGGTACCCCTCCATGTCATGCTTCTATAGTAACACGACGATGCATGGGTTGATATTGCTACTGGTTGAAATTAACTGTCGCGATAAGGCTGTCAAAATCTGACGTAAAGGTGTTGGCGTCCGTTCGAAGTGTAAGTGTTTTGTCGCGCAGCTTATACACAACTGCCGAGCCACGAATATTCTGAGTAAAATTACCATCGAACCGTGTACCTACGTTACCTTGTGACTGTGTTGCAGAAGATCGCAGGTCACCATTATTTACTTTTGATCGGTAGCTGTCGATCACCTGGTCGTAATCGCGCTCCTCAATGGTTACACGAAGGGCAAACTGCTCACTTGCACTGATACGAGGTACTGTCACAGGGTGTAGATAGGCCTCGTACTTGCCACCTCGAGTTGGATCGGAGGCAACATACACGCTCCATGTTTTTGGATATTTAAATGTGACGCGGCCATAATCATCTGGACCCACAAAGTCACGATTCGGTTCTTTTTCTCGATCAGCAAAACGCTCTTCTAGTTCATCTTGCTGTTCTTTTTGCGCCTCAAGCACCGCCACTTGAACCTGTCCGTTCACGTCGTTACTTGCTTTTTGATACTCAGTATAGGCCCAAATCGAGAGGCCGCCAAATAGTATCGTCGCAACTGACAAGATGATCACCATGATCAGCATAATAGATACGCCGCCTGTTTCGTATTTGTGTAATGTATTCATACGGTCATTATACTTATGGCTTGTGTTGGTGTAAAGCGTCAAACTCTATAGAGGAAATACGCACGGTGCGTCGCTACCGCCTTTTGGTCAGGCACTGCGAAGCCGAAACTTACCAAATCAATCCGTTTGTCGAGTCGCCGCGCCTCTTTTTCGACCTTACGATATATTTTCTTAATATCACGAGAATCACCAAATACATACACGACAGTAGTCTCTTCGGGAAATGGTGCCCACCAAAAGTTGCGCAGTTTAACGCGAACAGTTTTGCGATAGTGCCGAAGGCGTAGCCACGAGATCCCTACAAGAATTGGATTAATTTCATATCCCACCGCACGCGCGGAGGTTTTTGCAACTTCGCGCAGCACTGCCCCATCACCGCTTCCGATATCGAGCACCGTGTCTTCGGCAGTGAGTGGCCGTAGCGTAGTAAATGCCTCGCGAGTTTCTTGCCGCTTAGAAGGCACGTAGGGAGCGCCGGTCAATGCGGTCAACAAGAATAACATCACAATCCCTACAAAAATATATCCTAAGATGCTTATCATTGTGTTTCGCTACTGTCGAGTCGCGTGATAGTGTTTTTTAGTGATGCAAGATCGTCTTGGATTTCCAATGCAAGAGTTTGTGCTTTTTCGTACTGATCTAGTGCGGATTCTAACTCAAACTCTTCGCCGTCAAACCATGCCACAATTTTCTCTAGTTCAATAATTTTTTGTTCGATAGTTTGTGAATTATTTTGGCTCATATGTTTGCACCTCCGCTGTTAGTGTATGTGTATACGTCTCGATTTCTATTGTACTACCGGGATGAGGGTCACCACGCATCAGTGCATAGCCCCGTTCCAGCACACGTCGCGGATCATACGACCGCAACACCTGTGTTAGCCTCTCAACTTTCTCAAGTGAGGCCTCACACTTACTCGCGATATGTGTGAGCGCATCCTCTTGCAGTGATGCGACATACTGCGACCTCTGACCCACTATCTGTACAATGCGTAGCGACAAATTGCCCACCCTGTCTGCAGCACGCGCAGCGACATCTTTTTTGTCAGGAACCAGCAGCTGCGCTGCATTACTCGGGGTCGCTGCACGCACATCGGCCACGAGATCACACAGTGTCGTATCTGTTTCATGCCCAACTCCTACAAGCGTAGGAGTGCGACTCGCCGCCACGGCACGCACGAGGGCTTCGTCATTAAAGGCGCTCAGATCATCTGCGCTTCCCCCACCTCGAATTATTACTATTGCATCGAGCTGAGTTTCAGACTGGTTAAGCGCAGCAAGCCCACCTAGCAGTGCGTCAGGTGCATCAATACCCTGTACGCGAGTATGATACACGCTAAATTCAACACCACCCCAACGCTCGTCCACGATTTTCATAAAATCCGCATACCCCGCAGACTCTACACTCGCGAGTACTCCCACGCGCCGTGGCATGATCGGTAGCGTACGTTTGCGGTCTGGCGCAAACAACCCTTCTTTATCCAGTGTTGCCTTGAGCAGCTCGAACCCTCGTTTGATACTTCCTTCGCCTGCTGGCTTAATCGCATCAACGGTAATGCTAAATTTACCAAATGTTGTGAGTTTTGGACGCCCTTTTATGATCACCTTCATGCCATCTTCTAACGGCACGCGCAGTGCAAAGAGCATCATAAAACAACCGACACTAGCCTGCGAATCTTTGAGGTTAAAAAAGACAAGCTTACCTTGATTGACTTTAAATGATTCCACCTCGCCCTCGAGTAATACACTCGGATACGCATATTCAAGTGTTTGGTTCGTGACTGCTATGAAGTCCGAGACGCTAAATAGTAGTTGGAGGTTTTTTTCCATGTGCCAAAATTGCCTGTTGATAAAAAATGTATCCTATTGCTATGGTACTAATCATCAATAGTACTCGCGTGAGTAAAATTGCTAATAGTGCAATGCCCGGATTTAAGCCAGCGACCGTCAAAAACATCACCATAATTGCCTCATACGCACCTGCGCCACCGGGCGTCACCATAAAAAATCCAGCCATTGAGGCGAGACCGTACGCAATGACAAGGGGCGCCGGATTGATAGGATACCCAAGCGCCCAAAACGCAACGTAGAACATTGCAATGTCGGCAATACAAAACACCACACCCCACCAGAATGGCACAACGAATAATTTTTTGTTGCGGCGCATAAACTTATAGTCATCCTGGATATCAACGAAAAAATCCTGAATCTTTTTTGTCGATGCGACAGATTCAGTGCGACCAAACGTGACCGCACGCACACTTGCATTAATCCCGCGGGATAGCTTGTGTGCAAACGCTCCTAACAATCTGCGATGCTCGAGTAGGTATACTGCTCCACTGAGAGCACCTATCA
>CALGUM010000093.1 GCA_937902295.1 uncultured Candidatus Saccharibacteria bacterium
TGTGAGCGGCCACGTCCATTAGGGCGACGAGGAGCACTCGTTCGCTTTACAGATGCTGATGATATGTCAGTTTTTGACGCAACAGCGCGCACGGAGCTCGCTACTGGCTTAGCAAACATCATTTTACCTGCGTCTGTTTGTAACACTCGTATAAACTCAACGTTAACCATGTCACCTACTCGCTTGGAGGCGTTCTCAATCACCACCATCGTGCCATCTTCCAAATAGCCAACTCCTTGGTTAGAACCTTGACCACGAGCAACAACTTCGATCGACAGCTGCTCACCCGGCATATGTACGGCTCGAATATTCTTTGCTAGCTCATTAATATTAAGGACTATGATGCCCTCGACTCGTGCAACCTTGTTGAGGTTGTAGTCTACAGTACAAATACTGCCTTGATATTTTTTTGCCAGTTCAATCAACTGCTCATCTACACCGCGAGCAGCTACGCCGTCCTGCATAATTCTTACATCTACTGTGTCGATAGATTGCAGCTGGCGAATAAGGTCTAATCCTTTTCTTGCTTTGGCACGTTTATCACTATCGCCCCCATCGGCAAGTAGTTGCAACTCACGTAGCACACTGCGTGGCACTACGAGTTCGCCTGGCACAAATCCAGCCTCTGCGATGGACAATATCCGGCCGTCTATGAGCACCGAGGTGTCGACATAGATGCTGTGCCTAGATGTGCGTTTATTTTTTGTACTTGTCGCGACGACAAGGTATGTTGTCTGTGCAACTACTATCAGTAGTAAGAGCACGACGATATGAATATAATCCATAAATTCTCCTATTTGTGTAGATATTCGACAAGGGCTGAACGAACATCTGTAATATTTTTTATAAATGATGACTTTTTACTGACTGAGGGGGCGAGCGCCTGGGTGAACCCAAGTTTTTTTGCTTCTGCAATACGCTTATCCACCGCTTTGACTGAGCGAACTTCACCACCTAAGCCCACTTCTCCAAACACAACAGTCCCTTCACTTAGCTTATGGCCCACTGCGGCGCTTGCTATCGCCATACAAATAGCTAAGTCGGCAGCTGGATCGCTCAATTTCATACCGCCAACGACATTAATGTAAATGTCTTTATCGGATAATTTCAATTTTGTGCGGCGTTCTAACACTGCAATAAGAAGATTAAGACGATTGAGGTCAAACCCTGAAGCCGTACGCTTAGGATACCCGAAACTTGTCGAATTCACAAGTGCCTGTATCTCGACGAGTAGTGGACGATTGCCTTCCATGGTCGCAAGCACGATGGAGCCGTCTTCGTCGCGACGCTCTGCCAAGAGTGCCGCAGAAGGATTAGTTACTACGCGTAGTCCCTTTTCGTCCATTTCAAATATTGCCGCATCATTCGTGGATCCGTAGCGGTTCTTGATAGCACGCACTACCTTAAACCCACCATATCGATCACCGTCGAATTGCAGGACAACATCCACTAAATGTTCAAGTACCTTGGGTCCAGCAATTGCCCCTTCTTTTGTTACGTGTCCTACTAGTATGACAGCTGCACCAGTCTCTTTTGCGGCACGGATAATAACATTACTACTATTCGTGATTTGACTGACCGTGCCGGGTGCGGAAGTGATCTCTCCAAGACTCAAGGTCTGAATAGAGTCAACAATGATGAGCTGATACTTGCCACTTCGAATAGTTGCTGCAATATCATCGGCACTTGTCGATGCGACAAACCCCAGTTGCTCCTGACCTTGTGCACCGAGACGCTCCGCACGTTGTTTGACTTGATGCGCAGACTCCTCGCCACTCGCATACAATACCGGATATGTGGTTGCAACGTGAGCGCAGAGCTGCAAAAGTAATGTACTTTTTCCGATCCCTGGCTGTCCGGCCAGTAATGTCACTCCAGCCGGTAAAATACCGCCACCTAGTACTGTGTCAAGATCAGCTATGCCTGTCGACATACGACCAATACGCTCCTCGGGATCTATGGTACGCAGCGCTTGAGGCACAAGGACTGAGCCACTTCCACTACTTCGGTCGACAGCCGACTTTCCAACACTGATAGGCAATTGTTCAACAAGGCTGTTCCACTCGCCACAATTTTCACACTTCCCCATCCATTTGGTGTACATTGCGCCGCATTGTTGACACATATATTGCTGTTTTGATTTCACCATACATTCATTATAGCTTATAGCGCCGGTGCTGGAGCCAGAGTACTATCAAGTGATTGCATGAGGCTATTAGACTCATCAACCTGACTATTATAAACTAGACGTTTTTGTTCATACTCAGCCATCTTCTCATCAATCATAGCTCGCATGCCTTCAAGCTCATCGGCTCGTGCGATGAGAGAATCACGATCACGTGCAAACGATGCCTCGTCTGTGTAGTACGCGCCACTTGCCCGAGCATTGAAGGACACAATATCATCATTGAGTCTATCGATAGTATTATTATACTGATCGGTCATTGTACTGATATCATTCGAGAGTCGCTCAAGTTCCTGCTTTAAGCTATCGGTTGTCTGCCCTAATTGGACGAACCGATCGTTATACGATTCATACAAGTCAACCACCTGTGATCGATCGCTGAAGTACTGAGCAAAATGCTGCTCAAGCTCTGGAGATATTGACCTAGTTTCTGTCGCAATAATTGAGTGGAGTTCGTTATCAAGATGATCGGGTGCAGTTCGTTCGTAATACTCCATACGGGTCGCTAAATCACTGGTAGTAGATGCCTGCAGGTTCTCATACTCTCTGTTTAGTAATACTCCA
>CALGUM010000094.1 GCA_937902295.1 uncultured Candidatus Saccharibacteria bacterium
CCGAAGGTGGGGAGACCAATGCTAATCGCGACCTACCGGAGGGGATGCGTCCAACTATCGAGCATCGACCCCTAGGTGATGATGCAGATCTCACCTGTGGTCAAGTAGCCTCTCGTGAGTTAAGAATGAATGATCATGAGAGTCCGCGCGAATTGCCGATCTATGAAGAGACCGAAAAAATTTCTGCCGAAACGCTTCCTGGGACAAAAGTATGTTTCGCAGTCTATTACACTAACTACACCAATGATGTAAAGACCCAGGGTAATCACTGGTGGGATGGCAGCCAGCACAACTGGAATCCAGATCACAATACGCCAAACGACAAGACGCAGCTCTCTCGTGCGCACTGTATCATCGCTGGACATAAACCAAGCTTGCAGGTACGCGGTGGCGACATGCTTGTGGACGGCAGAGTCGATACTGGTACAAACGATAAGGAATATCTCGCATCAGAGAGTGATCCAAAAGAAATTCGTACTTATGGCAGCTGGGCAGAGTACGGTGTTATTGCAAGTGGTCGTATCAACCGCATAGGCAGCGGCGGCTTGCACAGAACAGGTATGCCATCTGGATGGGATGATATCGGATATCTGACCTTCAGTAACAATCGGACGCCGAGTGCGAAGCAGTATGGCGAATATACAGGTGTAAGTGATACAGGTGCGAGTAATCTCAACGATGGCTTTAACCGTGTCGCTCGTCAGTTTACCGCGATGAACAGTTCTGAGGTGAGGCAGCTAACGAGCGGCGATACTATAAACGTCAATGATCTTGAAGGGGTCTATCGAGTGCCTGAAAATGGAAACATTACTCTCGCAAATGACCGTGGGCCAGACCGAAGGTATGAAATTGATCAAGAGAAGCCGATCATCATATTAGCAGGGCGTAGTGCGACAGTGACGATACGAGACAATATTAAAATACCGAACCAGTACAGTTCAATTAGTGACATGTCGCAGCTAGTTATTGCGCCTGCGGTAGAAGGTGGTGCGTATCGAATCAATATTGCCGATACAGTAAATAATCTTGATGCCTGGCTAATTAACCCAGCTGGAACGATCAATACGTGTCATACGGGCGCAGCGGGCAGCGATGTGGCTAATGTGCCTCGTGCCAACAACTCATGTTACAACGCACTGGAGATTAATGGTCCAGTCTCGGCGAAACACTTGTTGCTACGTCGTACGGGCGGTAGTGATCAGAGTGCTGGAGGGGAAGTGCGCCAGAGCGTTCCAGCAGAAAACTTTAACCTGCGGCCAGATGCGTACATTTGGGCAGCAGAGTACGTGAACTCAGGTGGTACGAAATATATCACCACTCACGCAAAAGACTTACCTCCACGCTACTAATCGCGTAGCCTCAAAAAGCCCCTGACTGTCGGTCTGGGGCTTTTGTCTTGCAATACGCTTGCAAACTAGTATCACGCTTATGTATAATGAGAAACAATATGAATATATACAAAGGGCTGGGCGACTTCTTTGCGCTTGATATCGGAATAAAATCAATACGCGTCGTACAGTTATCGAAAGCGTCTCAAGACCAATGGAAGCTCGAACACGTGGGTTACGCAGGGCTTGACCCAAGAGTGATAGCAAGTGATTCACCAGAGAGTCGCAAAAAACTTGGTAATGCGCTTATGTCCACTGTGGGTCAGTCTGGTATACGCACCAAAGACGTAGCGATCAGCTTGCCGGCCAATAAGACCTTTGCGACAGTGATAGAGGTGCCAGTCATGAGCGACGCTGAGCTCAGGAGTACGCTCAAGTACCAAGCAGACCAGTACATACCTATGCCGCTCGATGATGCTAAAATCGACTGGGCGAAACTCGGGCCATCACCGAGCGACCCAAAAAAGCAGGAGATTCTGCTTGCGAGCACAGCGCAAGATTACGTGGAAGGTATGGTGGAGATGATTGATTCACTCGGGTTCAACGTGATTGCTGCCGAGCCTGACTCGATTGCAATGACACGTGCGCTCCTGCCGGCCGCACCAAAAAATGCTCACGTGGTGATTGATATTAGTGACGCCTCAACAAATATTGTTGTGACGGTAGAAGATCGACCGGTTCTGGTGCGTACACTGCCTATTGGCCTTCGTTCACTTGTGAATGCGATAGTTACTAACCTGAACGTCAAAGAGGACCAGGCAACGCAGTTTGTCATCAAGTTTGGCCTTGCACCCGACCGCCTGGAGGGTCAGGTATTTCGTTCGATCGAGTCGGTACTCGATAATTTTGTGTCGGAGATTATCAAATCGGTGAAGTTCTTCCAAAGTAAGTATGCCACCGAATCTATCGCAAAGATTCACCTGTCTGGCTACGCGGGTGTCATCCCTATGTTGGCCGAATATATCGGGGCGAAGGCAGAGCTTCCAACAGAGGTAACAAGTCCGTGGCATAAAGTCGCAATTCCAGAATCATACAAGCAGACCATTCTGGCGACAGAGTATGAGTTTGCCACCGCTGTAGGACTCGCACAGAGGAGCAATCAAAAATGATTCAAATTAATCTTGTCCCAGACGTCAAGCTTGAGCTGATTAGTGCCCAGCGACATCGTAACATAGTCGTCTCTACTTCAATTGTTGCGATGATAGCGGCTGGCGTGGTCGTTGTGATACTTGGCGCTGTTATTGGCGGACAAAAGTTCACTCAGAATTTGGTGACAAATAATATCGTCCAAGCTGATGAAGAGTTTCGCGGTATGGAAGATATCGAAAAGACAGTGACGGTACAGAACCAACTCCAGAGTATTCAGTCGACGCATGATCAAAAAACAATGACATCTCGAGTTTTTGATTTGCTTGCCGAAGCGTCGGCAAAAGGAACAGAAAATAGCGTGAGCCTTACATCATTTTCAATCGATACCGAGAGTAGCACTATCTCATTGCTCGCCCAGACAGATCGGCGTGGATTCGAAGCCGCCGAAGTATTCCGAAAGAATATCGAGGGTATGCAGGTGTATTTTGTTGACGCAGAGGAAAAAGTAAATGAAACAGTACCAAATGAGTTCTTGGAGAATCCGTTGACAACCCACACGAAAGAGCAGTCTGAGACTATAGCG
The DNA here is from genome assembly GCA_937902295.1 of uncultured Candidatus Saccharibacteria bacterium. Classification (GTDB taxonomy): domain Bacteria; phylum Patescibacteriota; class Saccharimonadia; order Saccharimonadales; family Saccharimonadaceae; genus Mycosynbacter. Next base: position 3,061 of record CALGUM010000094.1, read on the forward strand.
AGTGATGTATCACTTTCTGACCTATCGTACTCTCAGGCTGAAGGTCAGTCTCAGCGCACCGTAAACTTCCGCCTGTCGTTTGTCTACAGTGAGTTACTATTTGATGGCACAAAAGACATGCTGCGAATACGAGGTCTAGAGCGTGGCAATGTCACCGACTCATATACACGCCTGCCAGCATCGTTATTTGATGGTTCGTCACCACGAGAGGAGTCAGCGCAATGAAAAAAGGTGCCGAAGGAATAATTCGTAAACGTAGTCTCATTGCAAAAACGCGCAAGACAGTATTCTTATGGGTTATGGGAGCGTCGTCTGTGGTTGGAGCTGCGATCGTGGTATCATTTATGCTCGCACAGGCTATATTCTTTAATGCGAGTGTAATATCGGAAAAAAATGACACACTGAGGACGCTTGAATCCAATATCGCGGTTGTACCAGAGCTTGAAGCCAATATACGCCTTCTCAATACCAACAGAGAATTGCGAGAGGTAAGCTTAAGCGACGAGTCAAGGCCTCTGCAGTCGATACTCGACGCCCTGCCTGCTGATGACAACAGGCTTGCACTCGGTGCGTCACTACAGAAGAAGATATTTGCTGACGTTCCAGGCCTGACTGTCGATGCCTTGTCGGTAGACGCCTCGGCGGGCGAAGGTGAAGTGTTCGCCGAATCATCTGGGAGTGATGGCGGAGTGCAGGAGCTTGCGTTTACTGCTACGATTTCGGGAGACGCCGAGGCACTCAAGCGTGGCCTGCAGCGCGCTGAACGCTCAATACGAGCACTTAACGTGAAATCTATCAATGCAACAGGTACAGGAGGCTCTGTATCATTGCAGCTGACAGGTAGTGCGTACTATCTTCCCGAGCAGGATCTCAACTTAAGATACGAGGAGAAGCAACAGCGATGAAACGCACAGAAGTAGCGATGATAGTGTTGATTGCCTCGCTGAGTATGATGCTGACCTTTACGCTCGTACAGTCCCTTCTTGGTGATACAGTCAAGCAAAAGGTGAGCGTAGAAAAGGCAATTGCAATATCCGAAGATATTGCGTCACCTGCAAAAAGAATATTCAACGAGCATGCGATCAACCCTACAGTTGAGGTGTGTGTCGAGGTGTCAGGTGAGGATGAATCCAACCCCGGAGAGGCTTGTAGGGAGTCACAGGCCATTGAAGAAGTAGAACAAAATTAAACAGTAAAGGGGCGTGCCGTGTCATCATTGTTGACAGCCGACATCCAGGATAAGCTCAAAAACGTCCTTATTGAAGAGGGGCTTGTTGAGCGTGCGGTCATCGAGGGTGCACAGCAGGAGGCTACCAGTACGAATCGCCAAGTTGTGGCGG
>CALGUM010000095.1 GCA_937902295.1 uncultured Candidatus Saccharibacteria bacterium
TCATCACCATGTCGTACTGATCGGCGACAAGTGCAAGTTTTTCTTTGTCTGTCTGGGCGGCACGGAGTGCCTCGACGCCACCTTTTGGCGAACTAAAAGGGTTATGGCCGAAGTCAACACGTTTTCGTGCGTCGCCCCAGTCATAAAACGGAAAATCTACAATCCACGCCAGGGCAACTTTGTTTGGATCTTTTAGTTCAAAATGATCAGCAAATTCACTTCGCAAGCGCCCTAGTACTTTATTAACAACCGGCAATGTATCGGTGCCGAAAAATACCGCGTCTCCATCGCATGCGCCCATCCTTTCGCGAATACCCGTGAGCTCTTGCTCGCTCAAAAACTTTGCGATTGGTGAGACAGACTCACCATTTTCATACTTGATATAGGCGAGACCACCTGCCCCTTCGCTTTTGGCGATATCGGTAAACGTGTCGATTTGTTTTCGGCTGAGGCCTCCGCCGTTTTCTACACGCAGCGCCTTAACTACCCCGCCATTTTCGAGTGTGCCTTTAAAGACACCGAACTCGGTACTGCGCAGCACATCTGACAAATCAATGAGCTCCATATCAAATCGTAAATCTGGCTTGTCGGAACCATATCGGTTCATTGCATCCTGATACGAGATCCGTGGGATGTCAGAAAAAACTAATTCTCGGCCAGCAAACTCTGTCACGAGTTGTTTGAGGAGCGGTTCGGTCTCTACTCGCACTGTCTCTCCATCATCAACAAACGCCATTTCCAGGTCGAGCTGATAAAAATCGCCGTATAGTCGATCTGCACGAGGGTCTTCGTCACGAAAACACGTCGCAAGCTGATAATAGCGATGTACGCCCCCGACCATAAGTAGTTGCTTAAATTGCTGTGGGGCCTGAGGAAGTGCGTAGAACTTCCCGGGATGCACTCGACTTGGTACCAAAAAATCCCGAGCGCCTTCTGGGCTCGAGTTTGCCAGCACAGGTGTTGTGACTTCTGTAAAATCACGTGCATCCATGTAGCTACGCAGGAATTTATAGTATTCGCTCCGCCGTTTGAGTGTTTGTTGCATCGATGGACGCCGAAGGTCTAGATAGCGATACTTAAGTCGCAGCTCTTCGCCGGACTGTTGACCTTCGTCTTTTGTTGCCACAGGAAGCGGTTCAGATTTATTGAGCAGCTCAAGTGTATCAACCACTAATTCTATGGCTCCAGTTGGAATATTAGGGTTTTTGAGTGTTGCGTCGCGCTCTTTGATTCGGCCCGATGCACGG
>CALGUM010000096.1 GCA_937902295.1 uncultured Candidatus Saccharibacteria bacterium
ATACGAGATCACTGTGTGACTGGAGTTCAGACGTGTGCTCTTCCGATCTAATATCGTAGCTACTCATGACAGTAGTACATGATGATGAATTTGGTGAAATAACGGTAAAAAAACACCCTCGCTCTCAGCATATCAAAATCTCTATCGCCACCGACGGCAGACTGCGCGCGTCAATGCCGACCCATGCATCAGTTCGTAGTCTTACGCTCATGATACATAACTCACGAGATGAAATTCGTGCCATGCTCGACACTCATGGCCCATCCACAATATACGAAGAGGGCATGCAAATCGGGAAGAGTCACAGTCTTCTTGTGCAGCAAGGCTCGTCTCTCTCTATACGACGACAACAATTGAAACTTATCGTCACATTGCCCTCAGGCACATTGCTCGATAGCCCTGCAGTGCAAGATAAGATTCGCGCAGAAGTGCGTAAAATTTTGCGCAAAGAAGCCTCTCACTACCTGCCACGACGACTAAAAGTTCTTGCGAGCAACTTAGGCTGCACATATGAGCGTGTACGTTTTTCTCATGCCAGCACCAGGTGGGGGAGTTGCAGCAACAACGGAACGATCAGCCTTAATATCGCCCTCATGAATCTTCCGTTTGAACTGATTGATTATGTGCTTGTGCATGAACTATGCCACACCAAACAGATGAATCACAGCATCTCGTTCTGGAAATTAGTGGAATCAGCAGATCCTGAGTACGTAGTGCATCGTAAGACATTAAAACTCCACACGCCAACTATTTGATACGCTTATGGTTAGTAGGGTATACTAGTGACAAATTATGTCGAGAGTACGCCCGCACACCGTTACAGTCCGCCCCAGAGCTTGGAGCAAACTAGCCTACCTACTTTTTATCGCACTCTATATTACACAAGCGTATTTCGTACTCGTCGGGGCACTGCCAGATACACGCTCACTCGGGCCAGCTCCTTTAATATTTACGATGCTCTTAGGTGCGGCACTTGCGTTTCACGCTGCGTCATCTCGTAGTCGCAATGCGCAGCTTGTATTTGCTCGCACGATCGCCCTTGTACTCACCGCACTTGCATTGCTTCTTATGACAACCGGGTTCAATACTGTTATCAGCCTGGCTCTGGTATTCCTGCTCTATGAAAGCTACCGTTCGTATGGTCGGCGCGGGGTGCTAATAGCCGGTAGTTTGATAGGTCTTGGTGCAGTGCTCGATATTTATCGCTCACTGACGCTTAATATTCCAAACGCAGCTGACAGCATACTGATCATAATAGGAATATTCATTGTCTCTCTTGTGGGTATCGCGGTACTTCGTAATCAAGAAGCCCAACAAAAGATTTTAGAAAAAAGCCGCGCCCAAGCAGAATTGGAACGCTACCGCGTATCGACCCTCATGAACAACCTCGCTCAGGGAGTACTCAGTGTCGATAGCAAAGGCATAGTGCGTATGTATAATGCGGCAGCCCTGAGTATTCTTGATACAAACGGCTCTCTCGACGGCAGCCACATCGATGATATCTTCCAGGCGCGGGATGTGCATAATAAGCGAATTCATATCTCAAGTCTTATGAAACGCAATAAATTCACAGAGGTGCATGACGATATCTACTACAACTATGCAGATGATACAGTGCGACTAGAAGTCTCTATTACGCCGATCCGCGTGGGCCGTCATCATAGTCGTCTCGACATCGACCAAGGATTTATACTCATGCTACGCGACATCACCAAGCAAAAAAACCTAGACGAGGAACGTGATGAGTTTATCAGTGTAGTGAGTCACGAACTACGGACACCTCTTACTATCGCAGAGGGCACGCTCAGTAACGTAGAGGCGATGTATAAAAAAGGCATTGAATCGTCTGACAGGATTCGTCCAGCGCTCAAAGCAGCTCATGGGCAAGTCGTATTCCTCTCAAAAATGGTGAACGACCTAAGTACGCTTTCGCGCGCTGAACGCGGTGTAGCAGATACGCCAGAGGTGATTAATGTCAATGAACTTTTACACAATCTTTATTCGGAGTACAACGAGCAAGCAAAAGAGACTGGGCTTCAGCTGAATATCGATGCAAAAGCGCAATTAGGCGAAGTTAAGGTAAGCCCACTTTACCTCAGCGAGTTACTGCAAAACCTTCTTACGAATGCACTAAAATACACAAAAGAGGGTAGTGTTACAATCTCAGCTGCGCGCGCCCAGAGTAAGATTACTATTGCTGTAATCGACACAGGTATCGGGATCAGTAAAGCAGACAGGAGCAAGGTGTTTGCAAAGTTCTATCGCAGTGAAGATTACCGCACGCGAGAAACGCGCGGTACGGGCCTCGGGCTCTACGTTGCTATGAAACTCGCACGTAAACTCAACACACAGATTGAGCTCAAGAGTCGCCTCAACCATGGTTCGACATTTAGCTTCACACTCAGCACTATTGATGAGTAGTGATGCGTCGTCCTTTCCAGGTGACTGAATGGGTACTATAACGCAGCATACTAAGTATCGACAACCACGCATCGAACAAGAGTATCACGGGCCAGATCCACATGCCAATTATTGACCCGTGCCTCCACACAAACCGTAGGTAGGTTCGATATA
>CALGUM010000097.1 GCA_937902295.1 uncultured Candidatus Saccharibacteria bacterium
ATACCGAAGTATCACCGACTGGCCAAGGTATCACAAACCCCTATGGTCAGACCAAGTATATGATAGAGTGCATACTATCTGATATTGCGAATGCAGATGACACTATCGAAGTAACTGTGCTACGCTACTTCAATCCTATCGGGGCCCACCCAAGTGGACTCATCGGCGAGGATCCGCAGGGGACTCCCAATAATCTCATGCCTTATATCACACAAGTGGCCGTGGGTAAGCGAGAGCACCTCAGTATATTCGGTGATGATTACGATACCCCAGACGGCACTGGCGTACGAGACTATATCCACGTCGAAGACTTGGCCGAAGGGCACGTGGCAGCACTTACACGTAGTCGGCCCGGTTATCACACCTACAACCTCGGATCTGGCACCGGCACTTCAGTACTTGAGCTCGTACATGCATTCGAAAAAGCCTCTGGCGTGGCTATACCATACAGTATCCTACCCCGACGCAGCGGAGATTTAGCTGTATCGTACGCTGATGTTACACTCGCAGCTCAGAAGCTTGCGTGGCGCACCACCCGCTCCATCGAAGATGCGTGTCGCGATAGCTGGAACTGGCAGTCGCATAACCCCGACGGATATCAACAAGTACAGGAGAATACATAATGGACATGAATTTCTGCAGACGGTGCGGCACATCACTCACCACCACAGAATTACACGTATATATATGCAAGCAAGGCCATATGATTTTTGCTAATGCCGCTCCCTCTACAGGGATATTTTTTGTTACACAAGATACTCAGGTACTACTGTCAGTGCGAGGCATCGAGCCGCACAAAGGAATGCTTGATGCATTTGGTGGGTTTGTCGATGGCCCAGAAACCCTCGAGCAAGCCGTCACTCGTGAACTCGAAGAAGAGCTTGGACTCAAGCCCGGTGACTACACATCTCCCGAATACCTCACTAGTAGCGTCGGCCACTATCCGTTTGGCGGCGAGGTAATAACAGTCGTCTCTGCCTTTTATTGGTCGCGCTTACTCGTTGAGTCTGCCGAGCCCCGCGATGACGTAGCAGCTATTGCGACGTATCCGCTCGCGCAGGTTCCGCTCGACAAACTGCACGATCAAGATATCGTTGATGGGATAAAAGCCCTGCAGGCAAAGCTATTCTCTGATATATAGATATGAAGATTATTTTTATCCGTCATGGCAAAAGTGTAGATGATACACATGGTATCTCACAACGAAACGACTCACCTCTTAGTGATATTGAGAT
>CALGUM010000098.1 GCA_937902295.1 uncultured Candidatus Saccharibacteria bacterium
GTTGCGACGGGCTTTTGCGTCCATCACGCCCTGGAACATACTGCCAAATATCGCCGGGCTTACCTTGCTCCAGTCGAGGCTCATGGCGGTGAGTAGCTCACGGCGCATACTGCCAGTAAACTGTGGCGGAACGATTTGTTCGGCGAATAGCCCGCCGTTCACATACGGGAGTGTGGCTACAGCTTCATCGAGTGAGTTCTGGCGCTGACTGATCGGCGTATTGAGCGTGCGAAATATCTGCACCAGACGGATACCGAGGTCGCTGCCGTCTTCGCTTGTGCGGTGCTCGATGAAATCCTGCACTGCGTGGCGGTCGAATATACCGCTGTCGTCGGCAAACATACAAAACACCAGGCGTACGAGCAGCACTTCGAGGTCGTGACCCACGTAGTTATCGTCGCGCAGCTGATTGTGCAGGCGTGCCATGGCTTCGGCGGCTTTTACGTTTACCGGATGGGCTTCGGCGATGTGGCGTGATTGCTGCTCGATCAAAAAGGCAAAGAGCTTTACATGCCGAGGTAAGTCTTGTAGTTGAAATTCAATTTTTTCGTTTTTGCCGTCTTGGGAAATAAACACAAAGTTATCAAAATCACTCAGCACGATCGCCTGCGGCAAGTCGTGATCCGGCATGGTTTCGAGATATTCATAGGCCTGGATATTGGCTTTCGTGAGGTCCCGGCCGCCAGACTTCTGCTCGGCCAGTAGCTTGCCGGGCCAGAACATATCGATAAATCCTTGCGCCCCACTCCCCTTTTTGATGGCGTACTCAAAAAACGCCCCATGACGGCGGCGATCGACACCATAGATAGCGAGAAAATCGCTCCAAAAGCTCTGGCTCTCGCCTTTTTCATAGGTTTCGCCCTGCCACTTACTGGCAAATTGGGCTGCGCGGTCTTGTATTTCGTTCCAGGAGAGGTTTGTCATGATACTAGACAGTATAACGGCTACTCCTTCAAAATAGAAACGCCTCGCCACCAGTACGAGGAAGCGAAGCGCTTCTACTTGCGCACTGGCAGCGAGGCTAGGACCTCACTACAGCAGAATGGCGACCACTATCAACACGATAGCCCCGACCACGAGAAAGCCGCCCGCATAGATGTTGTACATGGCATGCAGACGGGTCGATGCGAGTGTAGCACGCGTGACATCGTGACTGCGCTTATACTCACGCAGGTACGCCCACATAAATGCACCGCCCGCAATACTCAGCACGATCAGTGTTACTGCTGGGTAGATGATATTGACGATGTGGCACGCACCAAATGCAACACAACTGACAGCACGTTGACCCCACGACCAGCTCTCTGCCCCACTGCGAAACCACTTCTCTTCTTCGAGTGCTGTAGTGTGAGTAAAGTCTTGCAGACGTTGCCACGACATAAGACCGGCGACCAATAGGAAGGTACCGATTGCCACGACAATGACATTCATCACCGCCGACTGCGCCCCACTACTCACAGATGTACTGTCCATAAAAACAGACAGCGGACTGATGAGGAGCCAAGGAAACAGTAACGAAAGCGTCGCGATAGCCACGATAACCCCGAACACCAGCCCAAGAGCCACCCACCGATAAGACGGGAGTGCCTTGAGTTCCTGCTTGGCATTGTCGTCAAATGCGATGTCTTTCATGCCACTCGGAAGCGGTGCAAGCATCCACGAAAACATTCCAGAGATACGGCCGTTTGGGCGGCGATATTCCGAAAGACTCTCCATGAGCTCGAAGAAGCGCTCCCTATACTGGTCGATCTCTTCCTGAATGATGACCCTTTGCGGATCATCGTAGTCGAGGTCAAATCGCTTTTCTCGCAGCTGACCCATTTGGTCGAGAACTTCACTTGCCTGATTGATGATGTATACTCCCTCGGTATCCCGGGCAGTAGGCATACAGCATCACCTCTTTCTGTAGATGTAAAGGTACGAGAAGTACTATAGCACAAAAAACATAATTATTGTAATTTTATAAATATTGTGACATAATATATGAGATTCATTGAGCTCATTTGCTCTAGAACGTACATTGAAAAGTTATTCATTGATACTCTCCTACGCAAAGGAGTTCATTTGGGTCAAGCTGTACTACAACAGAAAGGATACAGCCTATGTTTATGCTTAAGTTAGTCCATCTCTATTCAGGTATCACTCGGGTATTCGAGGATATCTGTTACGACACAGTACTCGAGGTTATCGATCACCTCCCACGCCACGAAAACGGCTACGACGGAGTGTTCGAGTTAGTGCCAGAAGCATATGACCCGCGATTGTGGGAAGTACGCTTCGATAAAGTTTCGACCACCGTAAATGGTGTAGTGACACAAGAAATTGAAGATTTTCGCCCATTGGCAGAGGATAGATAATTTCTATAGATGTCGTAGCTTCTGATCACACCCTTTGAACATATATAGCTTCAGAGAGTATCAAAAGAATTACTTCATCAAAGGGGTAGCGTCAGATTTGGCGCTACCCCTGTTTTAATTACCGACTGCAAAGGTAAATACTATATACAGCACAATAGACACAAACATGATAATTGTCGCAAGTGATACGCCATTTTTGAGACGCGCGCCTTGAGGTGCAATCATATTGAGTTCGCGGTCGCCGACACGCTCATCGGCGTAGTAATCGGTACGGCGATCGAGCTTAGCCGCCAACGCGTCTGTAATTTTTAACACCTCTTCGTAAGTAGCAGGCTTGGCGACATCGAATCGAGTGTCTGCATGAATATAGAAATTATCGTCTATAATCTCACAGTCATACTCGTGCGCAGCATCGATAAGTAGCTGCATGATATCTGGGGTAAATACGTACAGCGCATCT
>CALGUM010000099.1 GCA_937902295.1 uncultured Candidatus Saccharibacteria bacterium
GCGACCAGCGAGGATTTCGTCCTCGGGCTCAAGGAAATCATGCTGCCGGACGGCACCAAAAAGCTGATCTCATGTACGATCGAGGAGTTCGAAGCTTTTTTCGGCTCAGGGCAACTTGAGCGAGCCAAATTACTACGCACGCGCAAGCCCAAACGGCAGCCACGCGGCAAGTAGCCTACAAAAGCTACCTGTCTCTGGAGCTACAAGCCCATGCCAACCACCTCGGTGGCTGGCATGGGCACTTTACTTTATCGAGATCGAAGCATGTTAGAGAGGAATTCGTAAAATTTGGTCATCGTCGCTCGCCGGGCTACCGCGACCATCGCGATTCGAAGTGGAGAAGTATATAGTATCTTCGTGTGCCGTCACTGCACGTAGACGTCCATATTCCTGTGCAAACAACTGTGTCAAAGTCACGTTATCACTATCACGCAACTCAGCTCTGTACAGACTCTGTCCACGCAGACCTGCAAAATACAACGAGCCGTCATTATACGCCAATCCACTTGGTGCCCAAGTATCGGTATTGCCAGAATGTACTACGGGGCCGCGCATACCTTCGCTCGTTTCATCGCCACGAATTGTGGGCCAACCATAATTTGCACCGCGCTCTATGAGATTGAGCTCATCTTGACTCGACTGCCCATGCTCCACAGACCACAATCTTCCCTCTTCGTCCCATGCGATACCCTGCGGATTACGATGCCCGTAACTCCACACCGGGTTGTCAAAAGGATTGTCATTTGGTGTCGAACCATCTGGATTAATCCGCAGAATCTTTCCAGCGAGCGAATCGGTAGATTGCGCCAGCTCAGGTTCCGCTGCATCGCCAGTTGTCACGTAGAGCTTGTCATCTGGTCCAAAAGCGATTGCGCCGCCATTGTGGTTACTCGCTGCCGGAATGTCGGTAATAATTTCAGTACGCTCACTCAAACGATTGCCTGCAAATATGTAGCGATCCACTTGATTTGTCATTGTACCGTTACGATTGGTCGTGTAATACAGGTAGAGTGCTACGCTCTGTTCGAAATCCGGTGCGAGCGTTACGCCGAGCAGTCCACCTTCGCTCGTCTCCTGTACCCCCTCGATAGTAAATGTTTGACCATCCTCGCCAATACGCTGCAGTTCACCCGAACGCTCCGTGATCAGCATGTCACCATCCGGCAAAAACGCAATCGACCACGGCGTTTCCAAGTCTCTCGCCACCACCTCTGGTTTAGTCTCTACCGCCCCTTGCTCTACTGTTGAATCTGTCGGACTTAGATACAGCCGTACAAGATCATCGCGATAAAAATATGCAGCGCCCACCAGCATTAAAATCACGACAAGTACGACACTTCCAATCATTACACTTCTCTTATGCTTCATATATCTAGTGTAGCATTTTATCGCACTTGTCACAGGTACCATCGCGTTGTCCTATTGACTTTTTGTTATAAATATGTATAATAATAAACATAAATCAACAAAAAACAAACAATATGCAAAAAGAACTACCCCTCCAACAAGAACACGAACAAACAATTGATGCACCTCTAGCTCGTGCACATAAGCTCCTGTCGGACTTCCAAGAAAGCGATCGTTTTCTTGACGCTGTCGCACAAGCTGATGTGGATGCGCAATATCGATCAAGCGACGACTATCTCGCGCTGTTGTCGGCGACAACTAAAGACTACGCAGCAGAGTTAGAATCAGGTAGCGAGATTTCCTCTAGCGACCTTCTTGCCCTAAGGGTACTCGGACAAGCTCCACATGCACTCCGTCAGCAGCAGTTACTTACCCATCACAAAGCACTCATGTCTCGTGAAAGTATTCGCGACGCAAAAACATCCCTGATCGAGTACAACTCCACTATATCGCACCTGTTACGTGCACAGCCCGATACCTCTCTCAACGATATTTCGAATCAGATTGTTCACTCAGCACTCGAAACCGTCGAGATGGACCCCAAAGAAATTTCTACCTACTCGATGATGGCACTAAGAGGGATTCGTGTTGAAAATGCATTCGAAGACGTGCTGACAAGCTATGGTGTCCCAGTGCGTCACGGCACTACAGCAGAAGAGTTGCACGGCATTGACTTTGTTGTTAACAATACGCTACATATCGACGTGAAAGCATCCCTCGATCAAGTAGATAACAAAAACAAAGGCAGTAACGGAAGCGCCTACGCTGTTTCTCACGAAGGTAAAATCACTTATTTTCCATACTTCCAGGATTCACATTTTGAAAATAATTCATCACAATTAGTCCAAAGTGATCTTACTTCAGCAATCAGCAACTATATCATGGGTGATCTCATGCGTATGTCGCAAGCATGATATTTGACAAAATACGCTAGTGGTGTTACTATTGTAACGTCTCTGCCCGTACAACGAGAATGGAGCGCGAGAAATGCGACACTTTTCTCATCGCTGGGTAGATGCGTCCATCATCCTTCATGAGAAGTCACGAAAACGCGACACGATCAAAGTGATGATCTCCGCTCACGAGAGTGTCGAGTGCAGAGTGCTCAAGATTACCAGTAGGGCATTCGGATTTTTTTTCGAACTACAGGACATCAACACACTTGCACCACTCTCTGTGCGCACTACGCACTACTCAGATGTCGTCGACATCACCCTATTTGAACGGAGGTGACAGGGCTCTTCTATCTAGAAGGGTCCTTTTCCATTATTTACCACTAAGTCTCTGGTCACACAAAACAACCTATTCTCAAGTGTCACACTTAGAATCCAATCAAATAGCTCCTAATTCATGCCATGATGATTCAGATACTTTTGATTGATAGTGGCCTGAATATAGCATAACTCTCTTATAAATGTCTGGACTCCTTTGTTTGATTTTTTGCGCGAACTTTCGACCACAACTGCAGAATTAACAACCAAAGAATAAGAGCTAGTAATAGTTTTATATCCCACTGGTATCTATCAAGCACCAGCGCTACAATTATCAGTAGCAGTAACACGACCACAGCCACAGTCTCCCACTTGTCTTTTGTATATATCCATCCAAATCGACGAACATATTCCACATCACCCGTCAAGTCGCCACCACGTACGTTATTATCCCCATACTCTTCCATATACTTCCGCGTCACTCGCCCCTCATAGAGCTGGGCCTGCTCGATAGAGCACACCTCCAAGGTCTTTTGTATCATGAATACCTAGTGGCTTATATTTTTTTGTCCACTTTGCCGCCAAGTAGCCATTTTTGTGCTGCCAGTAGCGTTCTTCGGGAGTTTTGGAGGTGATACCGACGTACCATCTACTGTTTTCGAGCTTCAAAACGTATAGCCACCATTTTTTGTGTTTTTTATTCGTCATGAATTGAGAATACCATAAATATAAATCTACCTCCTGGAGAGGTAGCAGCTTTAGAGCTCATCCTGCCTTACACCTACACTTCCAAAAACCCACCTAGGTAGGCAGCCATAGTTCCGCTATTATAGATAATATGGATATCACTTCTGCACAAGATGCGATTAACTATGTTAAGGCCAACAAGCAAATCTTTATTGAACACGTCATCAATCAGTACGACGGCAATAAGCCCAGCAAGCCAATTGCTGTTTTTATGGCAGGTACACCCGGCGCCGGCAAAACAGAAGTCGCAAATAGTCTTATCG
>CALGUM010000100.1 GCA_937902295.1 uncultured Candidatus Saccharibacteria bacterium
AGCGATGAATATTCGTCGCCTTCGACAAGCATGCGAGCATAGTTAGATTCCACAGGAAAGCGCTCCATTGCGCGGCCAATGCGTGTCACTTCACCCTGCGGCGTCATAGCGCCGAGCGTACGAAGTGTATGCTTGGCACGCTGAATCGCTTTTTTGCTTGGATCGTGATAGAAGTCAAGTGATTCTATATCAATTCCAACCGACGCGAGGCGAAGTGCCAGTCGATCGATGTGTTTGCGGAGTATTTCTGGTATCGGGTATTCCTCGCGCTCCTCAAACGGCGCGCAGGGCATCCTGTCGTACGGAGCAAGAATATATTCGCCTGGCTTGGTTCGCCCCGCTCGACCTGCTCGCTGCAGACTATCAGCTTGTGATATCTGGGCAATGAATAACCCCTCCACACCACTACGTACTTCGCTGCGTCGCTCAAGACCGCTGTCAATGACCATGTCGATATCATCGATGGTTACACTCGTCTGAGCAATATTTGTCGATAATATAATCTTGCCATTTGGATAGCTTCCAAATGCACGTTGCTGTTCGCTCGCTTCTAGCTGACTATGCAGTGGAATAAGTGGCACATCCATCGTGGCAGCCTTTTTTGCAAGCGCGTCAGTAACATCTTGAATCTCGGTTTTTCCTGGCAAGAATGTCAGGATATTGCGCCCTGGATTCTCAAGCTGTGTAAAAAGTTCTGCCAGCACATCTGCGCCCACTCGCTTAGTGACTTCGAAATACCTCCCCGGTACATCGACAACAGCCTGCGTGTCGTAATACTGCGCGAGCGACTCTGTCTCTATGGTTGCACTCATGATTACCACTTTAAAGTGCTCGTCTTCTTGAGCGCGTTTTTTTGCCCAGGCCACTAGTACTTCCATATTTTCGTTCCACTCGTGCACTTCATCCAACACCAACACTTGCTTAGATCGGCTGCCCGAACCTGTAAGCTCACGTACGAGCTGGAGACCATCAGTACAATACAGAATCTTTGTCTTACCGCTGTCATCACGCTCATGCGCCGTCCGGTATCCCACTAGCTCGCTACTATCCTCGGTGTTTCGCTCAGCCCACTCTTCGCGTACTCGTTTTGCCAAGTTTCTCGCAGCCAGAATACGGGGCTGCGTGACAATCACTCGCTCATACCCATGCTCTGCGAGATACTGTGGGATCTGGGTACTTTTTCCGGCACCTGTTTCGGCTGTGATTATGACTACTTGATTACGATCAACCGCATCAACAATACGATCTCTATACTCGAGAACCGGAAGTGAATGAAATCCGTGGGTGCTATCTACCATCTGTCTCCATTATACGACATTGCCCTATGATGCATGACAACAGGGGGTGGATATTCCAATATTTTGTATTGCACGGTATCTCTAGCTTGTGGTTGTATCACCGTCTTGTTCTTGAAATTTCTGCTGCATAGTAGGATTGTTTTTGGTGAGTTTTTTAACTGATAGCTCGTCGGCCTTATTATTCGCAATACGATAATGATCTTCTGACTTCAGTAGGTTCTCTTTTGTTTTCTGAAGTTGGGCGATAGACTTATCGATGCTCGCCACTGCGTCTTGAAATCTTTCAGAAGCCAACCGGTAACTACGGCCAAACGACTCACGAAAATCATTTAGCTGAGTCTCAAAGTTCGTTACGTCTGTATTCTGCGCCCTCACTAGCGCAAGTTCAGATTTATACTGCATACTATTGAGTGCCGCGTTACGTAAAAGTGTAATTATCGGTATGAAAAATTGCGGGCGTATCACATACATTTTCTCGTAGCGATGCGACATGTCGACTATGCCAGAATTGTATAGCTCACTGTCACCCTCAAGCAAACTCACCAAGACTGCATACTCACACCCTTTTTCTCGACGGTCTTTATCAAGCTCCTTTAAGAAGTCTTCGTTCTTCTTCTTTGTAGCGGTTTCGTCGCCTTCATTTTTCATCTCAAACATAATCGAAACAATTTCTGTATCTACCTCATCGGCCTCACGGAACACGTAGTCACCCTTGCTGCCACTACGCGCATCATTGTCTTTTTCAAAGTAGGCCCGCTGAAATGCCGTGGCACGTAGGCGGTTAAATTCCGTCTCACAATGCTGCTCCAGGGTCTCTCCCATCATTTTGGTGCTGAGCTTGGCCTTCATGTCTTTGTAATACGCAATCATTTCTTCTTTTGACTTTAGCTCGTGTTCAAACTCACGCTTGAGCGAGGCTTCGGCAAGCTGCTTCTCTACATTTTTAGCTTCAAGCTTATGCGAAAGCTCATCGCGCTGCTTTTCAACTTGCGCCACAGCCTCAGTCAGTGCCAGCTTTTTTTCGGTTTCAGCAGCAGAAATCCGCGC
>CALGUM010000101.1 GCA_937902295.1 uncultured Candidatus Saccharibacteria bacterium
TCAAGCCGCTTAATCCTACCAACAAACTCCACCAACCGAAAGTAGCTACATTCATTGCGGCGACTATAACAAGCACAAGACCAAGCACTAAAAGCATTGAGGCTACAAAAACCAGAAGCCAATCCCTTGTCTTAGTAGTATTTTGGGTATTTTTCATAACTAGAAGTATAACAAAAAATGACTTCTTTTACCGAAGTCATTTAAATATGATCTCTTTGGTGCTCCATAGGGGGGCGAACTTCGCAACTTATGATTGCTTAAGATCAAAAGTCTTTATAACTTTTCTAGTCTTCCAGTTGCTATCTGGGAACATGTCGATAAGAGTAAGTGATGAAAGAATAAATTTTTCCTGCAGCTCAAGCCTTCCATTTTTTTGAATCGTGGAATGAGGCAAGAATCCGCCATAATTATATTCCGGCGTGTTAAACCAAGCTCCGTACTTATGAAGAAGGTCAATAAGGCTATCATGAAGTTCCTGTAGCGCACTATCTCTCTCCAGCAGTACCACCTTTGTCTCGCCGAGGAACATTTCGTTACGAGCGACTACCTCTATGCGTGACTGTGAACGAGCTAGTGCCTCCATCTCCTTGATGACCTTGGGTATAAGCTCAATAGCAAAAACATCAGCAAGCGTAATATGCACTGGCCATTCTGCCATAGAGGACTCAGTGGCTGCAGGCAAGCGGTCCCTGAGTAATACAATGCAATATTTCTGAGAATAACCCATACCTTCTACATAATAACAAAAAAGACTTCATACGAAGTCTAGTTGCTCTATAATGCTTGTACTTGGTGCGGGAGCGGAGAATCGAACTCCGATCACTTGCTTGGAAGGCAGGTATATTAGCCGTTATACGACTCCCGCATCTTGGTGATACCAGTTGATTATAGCGCAAAAATGCTATAATAAAAAGAGTAAGCTATAAATTAAATAAGAGAGGACTCGCAAATTATGAATGATCATGGAAATGCACCCTACGTTGTCGATATAGAAAAAGCCACAGTCGAAAACGATACCTTTCGTACTGCTATCTGGACAGGCGACAACCTCCAAGTCACTGTAATGACTATTCAGCCAGGTGAAGATATTGGCCTCGAGGTACACGAAGACCACGACCAGTTCCTTCGCATAGAAGAAGGTGTCGGATTTGTGCAGATGGGCCCGTCCGAGGATACGCTTGATTTCGAGGAAAATGTAGAAGATGACTTTGCTGTCTTCGTACCAGCAGGCGTATGGCACAACATCACCAATACTGGTGATGAACCGCTTCGTCTTTACTCTATCTACGCACCGGGTGAACACCCACATGGAACTGTACACGAGACAAAAGCCGACTCAGATGCAGCAGAGCACGATCACTAAAATAAGCAAAAGGGTGCCATGAGTGCAGACATTGTTCGCCGCCTAATAGATAGTGCGGAAGATGCCAACGACGACCTACGCGAGAAGTCATTTCATCGTACTATTTCGAATGAACCGGCAGCGCAAGATGCGGCGAACCAAATCGAAAGACTCACAAATGCTGACTCGACAAATTCATTAAAAAATGGTAAGGCATTGTATGCGAGTCTCACCGAACGCGCTCAACAAAAGGCACACCTCGACCAAACACTTGGTAGTGATTCGACGGTACGCAACTACCACACGTCGCTCATAGGAAGTACTGGAAAAGACGCTGAATTACGTCGCCAACTCACCATGCAACAGCGTGAAGATCGCAAAATACGCGAAGATCGATTTCGTAATACTCAAGAAAATGACGAACGATTTAGTAGATCCCGATCTTCTCGCAAACACGAGAACAAAAGACAACGCTTCAATGCCGACAGATCGTCACTCAATGACACCACCCCGGCATCAGACACATCACCCCGCATCGTGTTTCGTGAACCGCCGTCTCGTGGATATGATCCCTATAGCGGCTAAAAGTACTATTGCCATCTGGAAATCACGACGTAAATCTGCTACACTATCTTTTGAACCAACAGATTGTGGCGGATGTAGCTCAGTTGGTTAGAGCGCCGGGTTGTGGTTCCGGAGGCCGAGGGTTCAATTCCCTTCATTCGCCCCACAGAAATACGTCGATGATTGCATCGACGTATTTCTATTGTAGGGCGTGCGTATACCTCAATACACAGAGCAGCACGCGATTTCACAACAGAGGCGATATCTGATAAAATACTCTTTGATACGCAATTGTAATTAGGATTAATATGAGTAACGGAACCAATTCACAGCCACAGACCGCACACACCACCGATACCGACAGCAAGCACTGGGGTGATAGATTGGCAGAGCGTGTGGTCGAGCAATTCCCAGATCAAGACGTGTACACCTGCGCCGCGGGCATCAGTCCATCGGGTGTTGTTCATTTTGGCAATTTTAGGGATCTGTTCACTGCCCACGTGGTTGCCGAGTCTCTCAAGAAGATGGGTAAAAAATCGCGACTTGTGTTCTCCTGGGATGATTTTGACCGGTTCCGCAAAGTGCCCCAAAACATTGATTCATCTTTTGAACAATACATCGGGTTGCCCTCCACCGACGTACCTTGCCCCGATGGAAAGTATGCTTCGTATGCCGAAAAGTTCGAAAAAGAATTCGAAGCGTCTATGGACGCCCTCGGTATTCGGCCAGAATATATCTACCAAAGTGACATGTATCGAGCTGGTGCCTACGATGATCAGATTATTCGTAGCCTCAAAAATCGTAAATCTATTGCAACTACCCTTCTATCGCTGATGCCAGAAAAAGCCAAGAAGGCAAACGGGATCGATGAGGAAGCCTACAAGGAGCGGTATTATCCACTCGTGCTCTATTCGCGATTTACTGGAAAAGACAATACCAAGATACTTGAGTATGACGGCAAGTCGACTGTGACGTACAAGTGCCTTGATACCCAACAAACAGAGTCTATCGACATTACCGAGCACCATATCGTTAAACTTCCATGGAAAGTAGACTGGCCAATGCGTTGGGGCAAAGAAGGCGTCGTGTTCGAACCGGGCGGAGCCGATCATGCGACACCTGGCGGTAGTTTCGATACGTGTCGTATTGTTGCTCGCGAAATATTCGACCTCAATCCACCGCTACTAGAAGAATATAAATTTGTTGGACTACAAGGCATCGGCAGCAAGATGTCGGGCTCAAAAGGCAACGGTGTAGCACCAAAAGATCTACTAGAAATCTACACTCCAGAGATGCTCAAGTGGCTCTATGCAGACAAACCACCTGCTCGTTCTTTTGAACTTTCGTTCGGTAAAGGGATTTTTCGACAATACGATGAATTTGACCGAGCCGAAGCAGCACTGAAGAACGGTACACTCGACGCCGTGTCGACCACTACCCTAGAGTTATCTGGAGCTACGGCGCCAGCAGCGCCACCTATTGCATTCCGTCAACTCCTAGGTCTTGGCCAAATCGTACAATGGAACGAACAAAAGCTAAGGTCTATCCTCGACAGTCAAGGTACCTCGTACGACACTGCATCCCTTACTGCTCGCCTGCCTCGTGCAAAAGCATGGCTCGAAAAGTACAATGCAGAAGAAGCTATCGCGTTTCTCGAAAGCATTAACGCTGCGTATGTGGCTGATATGTCCGACGAGCGTCGTACGCATATTCAACAACTTCGCGAATACCTCGTAGCAGAGGAGAGCGCATCCATTCAAGATATAGAGGCCAAAGTCTATGCTATTCCAAAAAATCCCGACCTCGACATCAAGGAACTTGCTAAGGTTCAGCGAGCGTTCTTTAAGGATGTGTACAATCTACTCATCGGGAGCGACATTGGCCCAAGACTATCGACCTTCTTGTGGGCTGCAGACAGGCAAAAAGTCCTCAGTCTCCTCGACATATAGACAAACTAACTCCTCTTCTCACTGCAAGCTATTTATGCGCCGTGCATACTTTGTATGTGTTTGCTATAATAAACCACAATGCCCCGATAGCTCAGCAGGATAGAGCAGAGGACTTCTAAGCCTAAGGCCGTTGGTTCGAATCCAACTCGGGGTACCATATCTAGAAATAACTTTTTTGATCTAATATTTTAGCTCTGATATCACATGCACTAAGCTGGAACTAGAAACAATACAAGCCCGTTGATCGCCAAATATGCTTTGGTGAATCTCGGGTTGATTGTATATTAGCCATAAATAATATATACCCTGCTTTACCTAACTTTTTTACTCTTTATCATCTTGAAACGGTACTCAAAAAAGCTTACCAACGACACGAAAACCACTAACAGGAGTTCTAAAAATAGCACCGTAACCGTTGCGTCGGGAGCATTCATGTATGCGACCATTAAGGTGGCGTCAAACAACTTCAGCAATGTCACTGGCAACAATAAAGCAATAGAGAAAAATGTTACCGCTAAAATAATGAGCGCTTTCCTCTTCTTACCTTTGTAAGTCGGTTTAACTGCATAGAGAATAAGTAACACAATGAAAAGTAGCACTACGAATGCTCCTATGAGTCGAAGTGTACCACCCGATCCTCCGATGCCACCAGATTTCCCATTGTTAATAATGTTTAATATTCCAAGCCCAGTGTCTATAGAGTAAGTTGGCTCCAGATAGTGATTTCTATTAATCATCACCACTACACCATTACCTTTATGCATATCAAGCTGCATAAACGCACTATAGTCAGCATTGTCTCCGGCATGTAGAATAGTATTTCTTCCCTTTTGTTCTCGCATCACCCATCCGAGGCCATAGTATGTCTTACTTGCCCGGTCAATTACGATGCTGCTTTCTTGAGTTTCACTAATCAATTTGTCAGATGCATCCAGCTGAGCTATTAGAAACATTCCAAGATCATGTGCTGTTGATGCAACATAGCCATATGGTGCACCTCCGGGATTATACTTTATAGCAGACGGTACATTGAAACCAAACCAAGACTGATAGCCTGATGCAAAGTTAGTTGATTGTGTTACAGACATGTCAGCCGACGTATTATACATGCCCAATGGTGTAAATACGTTTTGGCGCATAAACTCAGCATATGACTGATTACTCACCTCCTCAATTAATGCACCCAAAATAGCATAGTTAGCATTACTATATTCAAAAGTTGCTCCAGGCTGGTGTATGAGCTGAGCATTACTAAGTCTCATGGCATGCCTATAAACTGAATTATCGTTAATGCCGATAAGCCTTCTACCTTCTGCAGTAGACAGGCCGCTTGTGTGATTAAGTAGCTGCCTGATAGTAACATCAGATTTACTACCTTCATATGTAAAATTAAACTCTGAAATATGACCTGACAGCTTATCATCCAGATTTAACCTATTGCCCTCAATAAGTTTCATAATCGCATATGAAGTTAGTGGTTTACTTATGGAACCGATCGGCATAATACTACCAGCCTTCAAATTACCATACGACCTCGATGGCTGCAGCACACTATCTTCGATGACGGCTATCTCTACACCAGGCAACCTTGATCGTTCAACCGCTTCATTGACATAGGTATTAATTTCATCATTAGCGGAGGCGTGTGCAGATGTGCCACCACCTAAAATTGCCGCCAATGAGGCCATCGTTATTAGTAAATACTTGATACGCATTAAGCATAAGCATACCAGCTTACTTGAGGATGAGCCAACTCTAATACAAACTCTCAATATGACAAATTGAGGTTCTTATTTCGTACATAATGCTGTACCATTTCCATGACACATCGAAATTGATACAATTATCACATGAATGCCGATAAAATAAAGTATATTGCAGATCAGATTATAGGCCTCATACCACCTGGATTTTCATTCGGGGACAATTACAGACAGCATACACTAACGGTTGCGGTACTTATTTGTATCGCCGCCTTTGGGGCACTTATACTATTCGGAAGTGCAGGAATCATGATTCTTCTCAACTACCTTGAGTCATTATAAATAGTAACAACTCACCACGATAACTCTGTAGCGCGTAGAATTAGCAAATCTGTTATCATACGTTCATGTATGAATCATTCATAAGAGGTGTTCGACTAAAGAAAATAGATGAAGTACTCTATCCTTTCTCTATTCCTGCAGTCAGAGACTTTGAGTCTATAGATTTCAATAAACCTGTCACTTTTTTTGTTGGTGAAAATGGAGCGGGCAAATCAACACTTATTGAATCGATTGCTGTTGCAGCGGGATTCAATGCGGAAGGCGGAACAAAAAACTATAACTTTAGTTCTCTAGATACTACGTCATCTTTAGACGAAAAACTCACACTTGTTAGAGGGGCTCGCCGTGAAAAGTACGGGTATTTCTTAAGAGCCGAAAGCTTTTACACAACTGCTAATTATGCAGAAACACAAAACATTCTATTCAATGATACACATATTCATGAGCAGTCGCATGGAGAAGCGTTCTTTTCAATCATCAAGGAGTTTAGACCAGGGTTATTTATATTCGACGAGCCTGAATCAGCGTTATCGCCACAGCGACAGTTGGCGCTACTCGTCGCGATGCACGACCTAGTCAAGCAAGGATCTCAGTTTATTATCGCGACCCACTCACCACTCCTTCTCGCCTACCCTGGTGCAAGCATTTATCAACTTACTAGCAGTGGCGTTGATAAAGTTGAGTATGATGATGTCGAGCATGTTACTATAACACGAGATTTTCTAGATGACCCAGCACGATATACCCAAAGACTT
>CALGUM010000102.1 GCA_937902295.1 uncultured Candidatus Saccharibacteria bacterium
AATTTGTGTATTAAGTTATAATAAGTATTTATGATAAAAGATGTAGATTCGAGGCAGGAAGTTCAGTTACGTGAAAAAATCTATAGTTTAATTGCGTGGTTACCTAATAACAAAGTGACGACCTATGGCGATCTTGCCGCAATGGCGGGCAGTCCACGAGCAGCTCGTGTTGTTGGTGGTATCGCCCACAATGGTCCAAGTGATTTGCCGTGGCATCGCCTAGTAAATGCCCATGGCGGTTTGGCGCGTGGATTTCCAGGTGGCCGAGATGTACAGCGTCAGCTGCTGGCTCAAGACGGTATTGAGTGTAGTGATGCGTGGCAAGTAGTAGAGTTTATGGAACGTCGATGGCGACCGATCCTATGAGCACTACTCAGACATCTGGACCCGTAGTCGAGCCACCTCTTGTAGTGATCTGTGGACCAACCGCGAGTGGCAAAACAGCACTTGCAGTAAAAGTAGCACAGCAGTGTCGCGGTGAGATTATATGTGCTGATAGTCGGACAGTGTATCGCGGCATGGATATAGGCACCGCAAAACCGACCATCAGCGAACAGCAGGGGGTGCCTCACTGGGGGCTTGATCTCGTAGAGCCGGGTGAGCGGTTTACGGCAGCTCAATTCCAACGCTACGCACAGGACGCGGTGCAAGTCATTCGAGCACGTGGGGGCGTACCTATTATTGCCGGAGGTACAGGACTATATATCGATGCAGTGATTTATGATTATGAGTTTGGGGTGCAAGCAGATGAGCGGCGTCGCAGAATACTCGAAACCATGAGTCTAGAAGAATTGCATAATCATTGTTATAAAAACAATGTACAGTTACCAGAAAACATAAAAAATAAACGCTACGTCATCCGTGCAATCGAGCAACATGGGGTGAATAGAAAGAGGAAGGCGTCAATAATCGACAATACTTTAGTTGTGGGAATCTCAACAGAAACAACAATACTGCGAACAAGAATTGCATCCAGGATTGAACAAATGTTGCAGCATGATGTTGTAGAGGAAGCAATAATATTGGGCAAAAAGTATGGCTGGGATAGCCAGGCGATGACAGGAAATATCTATCCACTGGTGCGTGAGTATACTGAGGGAAGACTGTCGTTGCTGGAATTTCAACAGAAAGCGGCAACGCTCGACTGGCGGCTAGCGAAGCGACAATTGACATGGTTTCGACGTAATCAAGATATACGTTGGCTGTCATACAACGAGGCTGAACACTACTTAGGTGATGTGCTCGCGCCCTGGATGAGTTCATGATACTATAGAAGGTAGAGAACGACAGAGATATGTACAATGATTGACGCACTATTTGGTTCAAAAACACGAGTAAAATTACTTCACCTTTTCCTAGACAATCCCGGGAAGTCATTTTATGTACGCGAAATTACTCGGCTCATTGATGAGCAAATTAATTCTGTACGACGCGAACTATCTAATATGTTGACGGTTGGTATCATCACGAGCCGGACCGACGATAACAAGCTGTATTACGAAGTGAATCAGCGATACGAATATTATGTGCCTCTCCGTGCTATATTTGCCAATGAGCAGATCGAGGCGAAGTCAGTTGTTGCTTCGGCGGGGCAACAGGCGTGGGCCCAGGTCTTTGAACAGTTGCCCGGTGTACGCATTGTAGTGGTGGCAGGGGTGCTTGTGCGAGGATCGGTGAGCGGCGTCGATGTGCTAGTGGTCGGGGATGTTCCGACAGCAAAGTTGAAGACGGCTATCAAGCTTGCCGAAAAACAAGAGGGTCGGGAACTAAACTATACGTCTATGCCGTATGAGGAGTTTTATTACCGGCTGAGTGTGCGCGATAAGTTCGTCACAGAGATAATAAATGGCAAACATACCGTGTTGGTAGATGCAGATAAAATACTGAAAAGCTAGGAGGCTACTATGTTTGAAATTGAATACAAAGGTGGAAACACTGTTATTATATCCACAAAGAAATCAACGCTCGCAGTTGACCCTAAGCTGTCGCTTATTGGTCTGAAGGATATAGCGGCAAAAAATGCAATTGAACTCGCGACAGAACCGCGATTTGCAATGATGGATCAAGATGCTCATATTACACTCGAAGGTCCGGGTGAATATGAGGTAGCGGAGTTTTCAATCAAAGGTATCGCAAGTCAGCGGCATATTGACACGCCCGAGGCGCCAAAGCAAACAACGATATACCGTATCGGAATTAGTGATATGAATATCGCGCTTCTTGGTAATATCTCTCCAGAGTTGAGCGAAGACGAACTCGAGGCGTTGAACGTGATTGATATTCTCATTATCCCCGTAGGCGGAGGTGGGTATACACTTGATGCGACCAGCGCAGCCGCAATTGTCCGACAAGTGAGCCCGAAGGTGGTGATTCCGGTGCATTATGCAGACGCCGCAGTACGATATGAGGTGCCACAAGATGATGTTGAGGTATTTGTATCTGAGCTTGGAGTGCCTGTTGAAGAGGCAGGGGCAAAATACAAGATTAAGTCAGCAGCAACGCTTCCCCCGACACTCAGTATCGTTAAAGTTGCGCGAAGTTAGTGTAGCGCTAGTGATAATATATAAAAATCCCGCACATGTGTGCGGGATTTTTATATGCAAGACAGCATTATTTTTCTGCTGTAAGCACAGCTTTACCACTTTTGGGTAGAACGCCTTTTTTCTTGAGTGTACGAATCGCCTGAGTGCTCAGGTTCATTGTCACTTTTTGTCCGTCTACTACAAAAGTCTTCTTTTGGAGGTTCGGCTTGAAAGTACGCTTTGTGCGACGCAGAGAAAAACTGACGTTATGTCCGTGCTGTGCTCGTTTGCCAGTGAGGTCACATCGTGATGCCATAGTATTTACTTCCACTTACTATTATGTTTAATCAATCTTTCCTATTGTAGCGTATAGAGGGTTATCCGTCAATATCTTGTCTGTACGGCGACAAAGCGCGTAGCGTAAGGTATAATTGTTGCAATGGAGAATATAGTTTTACAGATAGTCATAGTGCTTGGAGTCATCTTGGTATCGATGACGCTACATGAAGTGATGCATGGATTAATGGCCTATTGGCTTGGAGATGACACAGCTAAAGAGCAAGGCCGGCTCACGCTCAATCCTATTAAGCACATAGACCCGTTTTTGACAGTTCTTTTACCGATAGTACTCCTTGTGATCGGTGGGCCGATCTTCGGTGGTGCAAAACCCGTACCATTTAATCCTAGACGAGTGCGGTACGATGAATTTGGTGCAGCGCTGGTTGCGCTTGCGGGACCGCTTGTGAATTTACTGATAGCGTTTTTTACCACAGGCATACTGGTCCTATTCGATCCCGCAGCTGGCTCAATTGCGTGGACTATACTAGTGATGACAATCCAGATAAATATTGGATTCTTTGTGTTCAATATGTTGCCAATTCCGCCTCTTGATGGCTCAAGGGTGCTGTATGCCTTAGCGCCAAATTTCGTGCGACGCGGCATGGAAGTCATGGAGCAATTCGGACTTATTGTCGTATTTGCACTCGTGATGTTTGCCGGGTCGCTCCTGGGTCGTGTGATGGTGACTGCCATTGAAAACATCACGCGTTTCTTCGTAATGATCTTTGGCGGAGTTTGATTATCTTACGCTGAGCGCGTATAATTAGAAGTGTCCAGGGAAGTCGGCGTATATGATTTCCTAACGTCATTTGATAGGGTAGTCAATATTCTGTACCTCTGTGGAGGTGCTATGAGATAACCCACCTTGCATATACGCGGGGATATATCAAGCGCCGATCCTGGATTTTTTGTATAAAAAAATCGGGATGTGGCGCAGTTGGTAGCGCGCACCGCTGGGGGTGGTGAGGTCGCAAGTTCAAGTCTTGTCATCCCGACCAGGATAACGCAACTATTCCATCATATTTTGTGGTGGATTTATTTATTTTTAGTGCACAGTTTCCCTAGAGATCAATCTCAGCTCTGAGCTTTTTTGACGTAGCGAAGATATGCTACAATAAAGAAAACCAAAGAAAGATAAACATACATGAAACAACGCACTGCAGTGAGGGCGCTCATCCGAAAAAATAATCAAACGCTTCTTCTGCGTCGAGCAAACGGACGAGACTCGATCCTGGGCAAGTATGAGCTGCCGGGTGGTAAGATTGTCTACCGGGAACAGCCTGAGGATGCGCTGCGACGTCATCTCATAAAGGATACAGGACTGATGCCCACCTCGGTGCAATTGTTCGATGTTATTACGTATATCGATTCCGATGACGTCAATTTGCAGTATGTGTTTATCATCTACCTCGTAACAACCGATACTACCCATGTTTCCTTGAGCGAAAACTATGACCACGCAGTGTGGCAAAATAAATCTAAAATACAACATATGGATATTACAGAATCATCGCAAGTGTTACTTGGACTCAGTGGGCATAAGGGTGGCACAGGAGTGAGTGAGGCCACTCAGAAAGGTAATGAAGCAAAAATAACATCAGATGATCGAATAATTATTTATTCAGACGGGGGTTCCAGAGGAAATCCTGGTGTATCAGCAGCAGCGTATGTTGTTGAAAATGCCAACGGAGAGATACTCGAAAAAGGGGGACAATTCCTCGGGGTTACTACAGGGTACCAGGCGGAGTATCATGGACTACTCCTTGGCCTGGAGCGTGCACTCGAGCTAGGATATAAAACTCTCGAATACAGACTCGATAGTCTGATGGTGGTAAATCAGATGAAGGGGATTTATACAGTGAAAAATCGGGCATTGTGGCCTATCAATGAACGTATCTTGGATCTTTTGGCGCAGTTTGAGGATGTGCGCTTTGTGCACGTGCGTAGAGAATTTAACACCGTGGCCGACGCGGAAGTGAATCGTATTCTTGATGCGCATGCCAAAGAAAAGCATTTACCTGAAGATGTGGTAGAATAACTGGTAGGCAGTGTGCTAGACGATTGCTTGTAGGGTATAGCCTTACAAGAGGAAAGTCCGGGCAGCGCAGAACGGGACAGTCGCTAACCGCGACCGGGGGTGACCCTAGGGAAAGTGCCACAGAAACGATACCGCCTTCTCTATGGAGGTAAGGGTGAAAGGAGTGAGGTAAGAGCTCACAGCAACGTGCGGCGACGCACGGAGGAGGTAAACCCTGTCCGCTGCAAGGAGATATATGAACAATAGGCTGTTCGTCGTTCATGTATCGTAGAATCCGCTCGATTGTGTCGGCAACGGCACAACTAGATAGATGATCGTCCTCGACAGAACCCGGCTTATAGGCAGACTGCTAATCTAAAATCCCCACTCGAGAGAGCGGGGATTTTAGATTAGTGTGCGTGTAATTATTTTACGCTTTTTACAACTGCCTCAAAAGCTTTTGGCTCTTTGGCTGCAAGGTCGGCAAGGATTTTTCGATCAAGCTCGATGTTGGCCTTCTTGAGTCCAGCCATTAACTTGCTGTAGGTAGTGCCCTGCAAACGTGCAGCAGCATTAATACGAGTGATCCATAGACCACGGAGATCACGTTTTTTGTTGCGACGATCGCGATATGCGTACTGTAGTGCACGAGTCACGGCTTGCTTGGCAAGACGGAAACTGCGCGTACGGTTATGCTGCATACCTTTCGCGGCTTTTAGAATTTTCTTGTGTTTTGCGCGTGCGGCAACACCTCGTTTAACTCGCATATTATTTAACTCCTAGTGCACGTTTAACATTTTTAGCCATGCCGCCAGTTACAACAGCAGTCGTATTGATGGCACGTTTGCGGCTTTTACTTTTCTTTGCAAGCAAGTGACCGCCGAAGGCGCGACTTCGAGTAATTTTACCTGTGCCGGTAATTTTTACTCGCTTCGCAGTTCCTTTGTGTGTCTTTAACTTTGGCATTATTTACTCCTTACGGTTATGCTCAGATTGCGGCCTGCCATCTGAGGCTTTTGCTCGACTACTGCGTCGTCTTCAAGTTTGGCAATAATTTGATTCATGAGGTCATATCCGAGCTCCTTGTGTGCCATTTCTCGCCCACGAAAGAAAATCATGATTTTGACCTTATGGCCATCGACAAGAAATTTACGAATCTTACGCAGCTTAATCTCTAGGTCGTTAGAACCGATCTTGAGGCCAAGTCGCATCTGCTTAAGCTCGCTGGTTTTTGCATTCTTGCGATTTTTTTGTAGCTCTTTCATCTTTTGGTACTGGAATTTACCCCAGTCGATGAGTTTTGCTACAGGAGGGTCAGCGTTTGGCGAAATCTCAACTAAATCTACATCTGCTTCTTCCGCGAGGCGACGAGCCTCTGCGAGAGATATTATTCCTAGTTGTTCACCGTCTGCACCGATAACGCGCAATTCCTTTGCTCGGATTTGCCCATTTACACGAACTGATTTGTTAATCGTCGTCTCCTTTTGTAACTTGTTAACGAGTAATCGAATTTACTCGAAGTCCATCATATCAGATTTCAGTGGTCACCGCAAGTAGTTTATGAGGAAAGCTGACGATATTGAAGGGCCTCGGCGACGTGAGATGGTTCGATTGTATCGCTGTCATCGAGGTCTGCAATAGTACGGGCAACTTTGATTGTTTTGAAGTAACTGCGCGCACTGAGATTCAGAGCATCGCTGGCTTTGTTGAGAATTGCTGCAGCATGTTCGCTGAGTTGTGAGCGACGTAGTATATTTGTGCTCGATAGAGAAGAGTTGTACAAATCACTACTCTTGTATCTGTGAGTTTGCCTATCTATTGCTTTTTTGATCGCATTTTTTGCTGCTAAATGTTGTGGAAAATCATTTGGAGTGTGATGTAAAAACTCATCCGTGGGTACGCGGGGTACAGTGAGCGTGAGGTCTATGCGGTCTAATAATGGTCCAGAAAGTCGTTTCTGGTAATTGGTAATTTGTAGCATGCTACAGGTACATTCTTTTGAGGTGTCTCCATAATACCCGCACGGACAGGGGTTCATTGTCGCGACGAGCATAAAGTCGGCGGGGTAGGTGAGGTGTCCCTGTGCACGGTCTATTGAGATTCGTCTATCTTCCAGAGGTTGCCGGAGGGCCTCCAGGGTAGCCCGAGGATACTCGGGGATCTCATCAAGAAACAGTACTCCGTGGTGAGCAAGACTAATTTCGCCAGGTTTTGGTCGAGATCCACCTCCTATGAGTGCCGTACGGCTGGCGGTGTGGTGCGGGGACCGAAAGGGTCGATGCGACACGGGGTGTTCCGTACTTTCACCAGATAGACTATGGAGCTTTGTGACAGCGATACGCTCTTTTGCCGAGAGTGCTGGCAGGAGTGCGGTCATGGTGCGAGCAAGGAGCGTTTTTCCGGATCCAGGGGGGCCGCTAAGTAGGATATTGTGGCGACCAGCTGTGGCGATAATCAGAGCGCGTTTGGCTTGAACCTGACCCCTGATGGAATCGAGCATATAGGAAGACTCAGCACCGGTGTTTTCTTCTGCAACAGCGTGTGGCTGCTGTGCAGGGGTGACGACTACCTCTTGTTTGAGGTGGAGGTAGAGTTGTTTGAGATTGGTAATTGGTATAATCTCGATACCTTCGACAAGTAGTGCTTGGTCGCAGTTATCCTCGGGTATAAAAATACGGGAAAATCCGTTTGCCTGCGCACATTCAGTCGCATTTATCACACCCCGTACGGGCCTGAGAGTTCCGTCAAGCGCGAGCTCACCAATAAATACAGAACTGCCCACTTGCTGCTGAGTGAGCTGGCCACTGACGGTAAGAATTGCGATCGCTATAGATAGATCGTACTGGGAGCCATCTTTTGGTAACTCCGCTGGCGCAAGGTTTATGGTGATTTTTGAGCTAGGAAAGTCTAAAAGTGAGTTGGTGATTGCACTGCGCACCCTTTCTTTCGCTTCGTCGATAGCCTTATTGCCCATACCGACGATCTGCAGACCTGGAAGACCGCGTTTTGCATCGCACTCAACCTCGATGAGTGACCCCGAGAACCCTATTGGTGCAGCACAGGCGACTTTAGCAATCATAAGCACTTTTTAGCATAGCACAGTAGTAGGTTTATGGTATAATAGAATATAGTTTGGGGCTGATATAGCTTTCGACGAATGGACATTAACAAGATATTCTGCAAGTCGATCGTACACGTAAGTACATTTTTAATTGCAAAAACTTTTGCTAAAGACGCTGCAGAGCGATTCAATGCGACATTCGCTGCCGCATTTGTACCTGCTCCTGCAACTGTCTAAGTTACGCATGTCGTAACCATTCAAATGCAGTAGGCGACACAGCGCATTTGGGTGTTATATACTTTGTCGCTCGCTACATACTAGGAAGCGGCTAGTGTGTGGGACTTTCTCCGCGTAACTTTACTTGGTATTTCTGACTAGATTTCTAGCCGAGTGGAGTTATAAAACAATTTAATCTAGCCTAAGCTTGTAGACGAATATCATGTTACCTTTCGGACCGGGGGGCAGTACCCCGCAGCTCCACCAAACGAGATTCTTGGCCCTATCGAGGGCCTTTTTCTTTGCGCTAAGGAGGCGAATTGGTGAAAATAGAGAGAGTTTGACTTGTCTCGTCGAGTCGAGTCACCGTACAATGCGGCGGGGTGTCGTAGCTATTGACATAAAACATAAAATATGCTAGAATTTTAACTACTTCGTAGAGTAGTTTTTACTCCGAGGTTCTTTGACAAGCAGATGTAGCACAAGGTGAGACTCCGCAGTCCTTTCGGACTTCGAGGCCTCATCTTGTGTGTATAGGAAAACACACGCTCACTTTGTGAGAGGCATCCCCGCCGAAGATACAGGAGAAAGATCAACACCATGTTCGACAAGCGCTTGGCAGTCCAGACCTTCCCGAACCAGCAGATCCGCGATTTCCACGTCACGGGTGTCGTCAGCAACACGCATATCTTCGAGGTCAGTCGTGACCAGATCAGCGAGTGCGCGCCCAAGAGCACGTACGGCACCGAGGCCGACTGCGAGACCTGCATTCTGATCAACGACCTCTTCAAGAACCGCGCGATTGACACGGTCAGCCTCGACGAGACCACCGTCCGCATCGCGCTCCGCGAGGTCTTCTACTGGCATGAGGCCCAGGACGACGTCATCGATGCCATCATGGCTCGCCTCGGCTGGCTGAAGGAGGAGACGGCCATCATGTCCCTCAACGACTTCCGCGCCCTCGCCCGCCAGGCCGACCTCGCCACCGTGCCGGCAGACGCTCTCACTCCGACCGAGGGTATCACCGAGAACGAGAACGTGAGCTGAGATCGCAGGGCGAATACGACAAGTGGATATGGGTCAAAACCGAGGTTCACGGCCTCCGTGATGCTCTCCTAAACCCTATGTCTGCTTGTCATATTCGCTCCACAAATGCGCGTTTGTGCTGATGAGTCCAAAAGGACGAAAGCGAACACATAGAAGTAGCCACTATGAGATTAAAGTGCGGGCAGTGTTTATGCCACACTTGACGATACGTAGCAGGCACTCACGATCTCATATGACGTATCACGTACTAGTCGTCAGCTGATCGCTTTGTAAATAATGTGCATGAAGTGAACTAATAAAAAAATAAATACAGAGTGCTTGTAGGTGGGATAGTTAGCCAGTATACAAGTAAAACGACCGCCTGCGAGGAACGGTCGTTTATAAGTGTGGAGTTTTTTGAATGTCTGTTTATTTTTGGCTTCTGTACAAGTTTTTTATTCAGAAGCTACCCCTATAATATGACGGCAATGCGCTTGTGTCAATGATTTTCGTAAAGTTTTTTTATAAAGTTTTTCGTAAAGTTTCTGGAGGTGTGGAAAAGGCTAGATGTAGTGTTGGAGGGGGGCGAGGAGATACTAGCGGTTGTTGTTTGTTGTATTGGTGTTCAGGATGCAATATTGGTAAGTTCCGAGTGATGTGTCCGTGTCGTGATGTAAGTTAGTGCAAAAGCGCGGTCTGTGATCGTGATGATAGCAAGCGTTTCTTGGCTTATGGGATACTCGTGTCTCGTCCACGTACGCCTTGCAATCGCAAGTTTTGCACAAAAGCAAATGTGCGGCTGGATGCATTCCACGGCCGTGAATGAATATGGGTACTTTGGGGATGGAGCTGTGTTTGAATATGTAGAACCCGTATATACATGACTGCGTGAACGTATGTAGCGGTCGGCATGTGACAAGGTTCGCCCATATATAAGTACGTGTCCATGTGCCGCGGGCAATGGGCGATGAGTGCAAACTCGGTCGGTAGTAATATGGGATTGTTTGTGTGCGCTACAAAACAACAATAGCGCTGCGCGTGGAAAGTCGATAGTTTGGCGACATCCATAGGTGTGCATAGTGCGGCGTGTAGGGGAGTAGGTGAGGACGAGTGGTTGTATCGCATGAATAAGGCAAGTGATTTTTGTTGCGCCGACGTGAGGCTTGAGGGTCGGTTTACAGTCGCGGACATTGTGTGCGCTTTTCTGTCTATGGTGCCGCGTATGAGCAGTGATTTGTGAGCGCGTTTTATTAAACAAGGAGAATGTTCACTTTATTGTTGTAATAAATATATAGATGTCAAAAAAACATCCATTGATTATTACCTCTGTATAATAGTGAGCACCGTAGTGTGCCAGTATTTATTACAATAAAAAGTGTATTCACTGTATTGACAAGTTGTCCTTGATTTGCTATAGTACAGATACGCTTTTACAAACACAAAAAAGCAAAACAAAACCTTAAAAATTTGAAAATTGTTATGCCAACATCCATATGTTGTGTGACGGAAACTCGGCAGTAGCATGTATGCCTTTTGCATTATGGTGCTGTCGAAGCTCCGTCAAATTTACTTTGATGTTTGAGCGCGTAGTAGCTGTTAGTACAGCTCTATGTCCAGTATACCTCCTGATTTTTTGTAAACTCATGAGCCTACTGGACGTAGAGTATGGAGCACACCTACAAAGATATGCTCGGGAAATTTCTCGAGCGGTCAGTCGTCTCGAGTGGCAGTTGGACAATTGTATCGCCCGCCCTTTAATTAATTCTTAGCGGTGGTTGCCGATCATTGGCCATAAAGACTGCTACTCAGACACCCTTGTTCTGCTGTATACTACGAAGTATGTTAGCAAAATTATTAGGTATTATAGGGGTCGTATCAGCTGGGGCATTGGGGTATATACTCATAACCACCTCTCCTGTAGAAGCGGGAGCTACCGGGGTATTAGCAGTCTTCTTATTGTCATATATTGTGTCAGTCATTGTACTGACTTTTTTGTTTTATTTGACCCAAAAGGCGCTTGTCAAACTTCTGTATAGTGATCGAACGGGTAGTGTAGTGGGTCACGTGAGTCTGCGAAAGTCGTATTACTATGGCTCGATTCTCGCGCTCGGACCAGTGATACTGGTAAGCCTACGCTCTGTGGGCGAGGCTGGAGTTGGAGAGCTTATTCTGGTGCTGGTACTCCTTGCAATTGGTTGCCTCTACATTTCTCGTCAAACCTCGTAAATGAGCAATTTGTTGCTTATGTTTGTGCTATACTAACAGGTATGCAGCCAGAGATAACACCAGGACAGCGACCTGTCGAACAGGCGCCATCCCCACAGACGGAATCTTATGAGATTCCGCCGAATTTTACCTCGCCAGAGATAGAATCTGGGTCTTCTGCTGAGCGACTTGAACAACGAAGCGCGGTTGAGCTCGCGCCGCCACCTCCAGCAGCCATGCCTACTCCCATGCCACCGGTGATGCCTATAGACACTCCCGGGCAGGCTCCTGCTATGACGAGCCAGCCAGTGCAAAATCCGGTTGCCGCGAATGATGACGACACAATCGAAAAAGAGTGGGTCGACAGAGCAAAGCAGGTGATTGCACAGACCAAAGACAACCCCTATGCTCGAGAGAAGGCGATAGGTGAGTTGCAGCGGGATTATTTAATGAAACGATATGGTCGTCAGGTTGGTGCAAACAATGACTAGGCAGGTGAAGGGAACGTGTTAGAAGTTATTATCGGAGTGTTTGCGATATTGGTCGTAGTGCTTGTCGCACTAGGGCTTGGGTATTTAGTGTATGTAAATATGCAGCGCGAATCGAAAAACTACGAACGAGGTCTCAAGATGGTGCCGATGCTAATCCATCTTCCTCCAAGTAGTGAGGATCTTGATCGAGGCGGTCGTGATGAGCGTGAGATCACCGATGAACTCTTGTCGCAGGCTCAGGTGATGTATAACATTATCGCGAGCACCGCACAACGTGGATTTAAGCACAAGGTCTATGGCCAGCGACATATTTCTTTTGAAATCGTTGCCCGTGAGGGTCTTATATACTACTACACAGTAGTGCCGACCGTCTTAACCGATGTGGTCGGCCAGGCGGTTGTGGCCGCATATCCCGCAGCTCGCCTAGAAGAGGTCGAGGAACATAGTATATTTACGAAAGATACGCGTGTAAGCTCGGTGATAGGCGGCGAGTTTTCACTCAAGCGAGAGTATGTGTATCCGATTGCCACATATCAAGAGACAAAACGTGATGCATCACGTGCAATTATTAACGCACTCTCTACTATTGGCCGCGAAGATGGTGTAGGTATCCAGATGTTAATTCGACCCGCTTCGCCTGGATGGACGAAATCGTCTGTGTCAACAGCTGACAAGGTAAAAAAAGATCGAGCGTCGGGTAAATCATCAAGTGGCGGGGGGATGGCAGCAAAGGGTCTCGCGGAAGCACTTTTGAAGCCGCCGACTGCCGATGGTTCATCTGAAGAATCTGCTTCAAATCGACAATTGTCGTCACTTGAACAACAAACTATCGACGCCGTAGAAGAAAAGACACGATATCCAGGTTACGAAGTGCTTATACGCGTTGTTGTATCTTCGTCTACAGCTACGCGTTCCCAGACTCTGTTAAAAAATATTGTGGCTGCCTTTTCACTATTTGATTCACCGACAAATAACGGATTTGTTTTCTCGCCAACTCGAAATATTGATGAACTTGTTACATCATATATTTTTCGCTTCTTCCCGCAGTCGCTCAAAAGTAATGTGCTCAATAGTGTAGAACTTGCAACGATGTTTCACCTGCCGGACCAAAAAAATATTCCTACAGCACAAGTAAAACGGCAGATGAGTAAGCAGGTCGATGGTCCAACTGAAGTCATGGACGATGGTTTTCTGATTGGGTATAACGAGTTTCGTGGTACCAAGAAGCCAATCCGCCTTAGTGCGAATGATCGACGACGTCACCTCTATATGATTGGTCAAACGGGTACTGGTAAGTCTAAGTTTCTTGAAAATCTCGCGTATCAGGACATGATGGACGGGAGGGGTTTTGCATTTATCGACCCGCATGGTGATTCGGCTGAAGTGTTGATGGGTGCGGTGCCAAAAGAAAGGGTAGAAGATGTCATATACTTTAATCCCGCAGATATGGATAATCCAATTGGATTGAATATGTTCGAGTTTAATAGTCCAGATCAAAAAGACTTTCTTGTGCAAGAGGCGATCAATATGTTGTACGGGCTATATGACCCAGGCCACACAGGCATCGTTGGTCCACGTTTGGAGCAGATCTTTCGTAATGCTGCGCTGTTGTTAATGAGTGATCCAGAGGGCGGTACGTTCATTGATATACCAAAATTGCTCGTAGACCCTGATTTCATGAAGAGTAAATTGAAGTACGTAACAGATCCGACTGTACTCGAGTTCTGGACAAAAGAATGGCCTGCATCGCAGAAATCGAGCGAATCAGGTGAATTAGTGAGCTGGGTTGCTTCGAAGTTCGGACCTTTCTTGAGTAATGACGCAATGCGTAATATTATTGGCCAAACAAAGTCTGGCTTTAACCTTCGTGACATCATGGACAATAAAAAAATACTCATTGTAAACCTATCGAAGGGTAGGATGGGTGAACTGAACTCCAAGCTTCTTGGTATTATCTTTGTTATGAAATTCCAAGCGGCCGCTATGAGTCGTGCCGACACTCCAGAGGACCAGCGAGAAGATTTTAGCCTGTATGTCGACGAGTTTCAGAATTTTATGACAGAGAGTTTTGAATCGATCCTGTCTGAAGCTCGTAAATACCGACTGAGCCTTATTATGGCAAACCAGTTTACAACTCAGCTCACAGATAAAATTCGTGAAGCAGTGACGGGCAACGTAGGCACGGTGGTGTCGGGACGTATCGGTACGACAGATGCCGAGGTGATGGTAAAGAAATTTAGGCCAGTTTTTACTGAGGATGATCTCACTAGGTTGCCAAACTATCAAGGTATTGCAGTAGTGCAAATTAACGGCACCCCTTCGGCACCGTTTAGTATGTCGTTTACGCCGCCGCTTGCGAAGTCAAATGAAAAGCTCTCAGGGGCAATGAAAAAACTATCAGCCATGAAGTACGGACGCCCTCGTCAAGAGGTTGAAGTGGATATAGCTAAGCGCATCACGACAGCGCGTCCACGGCCTACGCAAATGAGCCAGGGTGCTGCGGGCGGTGCTCGTATGCCTGGTGGTGCCCCAAAGCCCGCCAATGGGTCATTCTTGGACGACTGGCTGGCAAAGCGCCAGCAGGCTGGTTTATCGCGCCCAGGAGCTGTACGACAGCCAGGTGTGCCACCATTATCGCAACAGCAACAGCAACAGCAACAGCAACAGCAACAGCAACAGCAACAGCAACAGCCAATGGTACCACAGGGCCCGCCGCAACAGCGATCACTGCCTCCTCAAGGCGCTACTCCTCAACCGCCACTAGGGTATTCAGCGCAACCGCCAGCAGGAGGTGTGAGTATGTCGCCGCAGCCTCCGGTGCGTCCAGTGACGAGTCCACCACAGGCGCAGAATAGTATGCCACTCATGCAGCCTCAACCTCAGCCTGTTACTCAGCAGACATATTACCCTCAGTCTCAGCCTGCTCAAGTGCCGCGACCATCTATGCCGACAAGTGTACAGGTCCCTCAGTTTGAAGCTGCTCAACCGCCACAAGGACCACATGTGTCACCGAGCGGTGAAGTGTCAATTAAGATACGGTAGTGTCTGCACGAATACGATGTGCAGCGAGAGTATAGATAGCTGTCACAACGTGTTAGCGGTGAGATCGTTTGCCGCGAATAAGTAGGCGCGTGTAATCTACGATCATGCCAATTGACCACCCGATAGCAAATGCAACTATTGGCTCGAAGCCCGAAAGGGTATAGCCGTATTGCTTGGCGGGTAGATATATAGCGATAACTACAATAATAAGGCTCATCGAACCACAGATAAGTGGCAGTGGGCGTGCGATTGTGTAGCCGATACCGTCGCTGATATGTTCAAGACCGCGTGTATGCACGATACGACTAAAACGACGCTGGTGAGGTCCCATGCGCGTATGAGCTTGCGCTAAGGTCCTATTGAAGGCTATTCTCTTCTTTTGACGGTTGATAGTAGTGCGTGATGAGGTTGATTTTTTCATTCTAATGTCCCTGAATTTATATCTTTTCGAATCAGACGAATTTCCTCACGAAGCATGCGGGTGCGCAGTGAGAGGAAGAGCGCAAGCACACAGAGTGCGATGCTGCCATAAAAACTGACCGATAAGGGGGCTGATGGAAGCGAGTGGCTGAATTGTTCAATGTGCTTAACGACAGGGCAGGCAACTGGAATGGACGTGGTGCTACCGACAGTGTTTGTCATGATGCAGTCGTAGGACAGGGGATTGCTTGCACCTTGTGCGGTAGCTGCAATCGCTGGTCTCACGCGTACAATGAGGGTGCTTGAATATGATTCTCCTGGTTCAATTTCGGAAGCCGTCCATTGTATGGACTGAGTTTTTTCGTCATATATCCCACCTCCCGTATCAACAATGTCTGCGTATTCGAGAACATCGGCGACAGAGTCTGTGATGCGTGTGTCTGCTCGCTGATCACTGGTGTTGTTCGCGGTCATTGTGTACACGATTCGATCTCGTGGCTGGGCGCGTACCTCAGTGGCCGCTATTTGTTGCGTTGCGTTAAACGCAGTCTTTTTGTGGGTGAACGGCGGTGTGCAGTCGCGAGGTACCTCAGTGATCTCGTTCGGAGGGCATTCCTGTGTAGTGACTTGACGCGGTGGCTCTGCAAGTGCAATGTTGCCCGACGAAAGCAGGATCGCAAACTTACCTAGTGTCTCGGAAGTTCCGATAACCGCGGGGATATCGATATGAGCGGGTAGTGCAAGCGACGTCGTAGGATACAGATATACAGTCCCCAGATCACCGCGGGATTTACGGTATTCATAGGCATGTTCACCGGCATAATATTTGGTTCCCGCGACCCCACTAGAGATATACTGCGCACTCTCTAAAGAGGCTACACTCTCTGTAGCGTTGACAATATCACTACGTGAAACGCCAAGTGCAGTATATATACTCTTGATGTCATATTCATTCTGATTATACTTTTCGATAAGCTCTTGCTGTAGATCGGAAGAGCGTCGTGTAGGGCAAGA
>CALGUM010000103.1 GCA_937902295.1 uncultured Candidatus Saccharibacteria bacterium
TATTCGAATTACATCCTGGAATCAGATTCAGTTATGCAAGGCAAGATCTATCCATTTCTGGATCTAGCGGGCTGTGGGGTGGCATTTAAACTTGTTCAGGCGTTGCAAACCAGACTTGAGGGGTTAGAGGAGGGGCAGGAGAAATGGCTACTCGACCTTGTAGCGCTTGGTACGGTGTGCGATATCGTGACACTCTTGGACGAAAATCGCGTCAATGTGTTCTACGGCCTCAAAGTACTTGCGCAAACTCGACGTCCAGGCCTTCGGGCGCTGATGGCGGTCGCAGGTGTGAAACCAGAGACTGTGACAGCGCGTCATTTGGGATTTAGCTTGGGGCCACGTATGAATGCCGCCGGTAGGCTCGAGACAGCACAGTATGCGCTTGACATGCTCCGCGCAGATACGTCAGAACTGGCGCTCGAGAAGGCGGAGCAGCTCGACGCTATGAACCAAGCCCGTCGCACTGAGCAAGATAGAATTTTCAAAGAAGCGCTCGTGCAGGCCGAGCAACTTATAAATGATCCTGTGCTCGTAGTGAGTAGCAGTGGTTGGAGCCACGGCATAATTGGTATCGTTGCAGCAAAATTGCTTGAAAAGTACAAAAAACCAACCTACGTGCTTGAAGAAATGGGCAAAGAAGCAAAAGGGAGTGCGCGTAGTTATGGAGATTTTAGTGCAGCAGATGCAATTCGTGCAAGCGATGACATTATCACCAAAGGAGGTGGGCACAAGTTTGCCGCCGGCGTGACACTGCCTACAAAAAACATCGATACGTTTCGCCAGCGTGTCAATGAATTCTACCATGAGCAACAACTATCTGATCAGGCGCAGCTGCTACTACCAAAGGCGGATGTAACGGCGGCACTTTCGGATGTTACCGAAGCGTTGATTACTCAAATGTCGACGCTTGAGCCATTTGGCAGTGGCAATCCTGCGCCGATTCTTTGCAGCCGCAGCGTAGTGGTGCTATATGTTCGCCGCATGGGTGCCGATGGTCAGCACGTTAAACTTACTGTCGACGATCGCCAGACTAAACTCGAAATGCTGGCGTTCAACGCGCCCGAGCATTTCTTCGCCGAGATCGGCAGTAGCGTCCACGTATGGTATCAACCAGATATCAATGAGTGGCAAGGACGACGAAGTGTTGAGGGGCGACTGCTACACGTCGAACTTGCTTAAGCTTGCACAATTGGTGTTAATTCACGTACAGAGCGTATGTACACAATGGCAATTGTAAAAATGGCGCACCCGTCACCCGTACAGTGCACTTATGAAGGTTGTCAGCATATTGTTGCAGCGTGTTTACAAGTCGGTTTGACGCTAAAAAGTATGCAATTACTTTTTGAATTTATAAACCCTTGCAAAAATTGTCACAAGACGATAATAAAAATATCGAGCTACCTACTGACTGAAAGTCTTTGACTATCCAGAAGAGAAAGGAAGGCGTGATGTATCATTGGCAGATTCGATACAGTGGAAAAACTGCCTCCTCAGGTCTCATGTTCCGCAAATTTGTCGATCCGTACGAACTGCGTACGTGGGCAAATCGGATCATCGAGTGCTGCTCCTGCAAGCCAGAAGGTGTAGTGGTGGGCGCGTATGTCGGTGAGAAGATATACAACCAAGGCTATTACGGTGGCTTGGAGCTTGTCGTCACCGGCAGCACCAGCCTGGAGTACAAGCAGTGGCAAGACGCGGCGTGGCAGTTTATCTGCAACTTTGAACGGCAGATGAACGCCAAATACGGCGCTGACATGTTTACCTGCGCGAGTAGAAAGGATGACCATTGGGTGACAACCGAATGGCCGCGGTGGATCTACGCGTAGCCCGTCCCGAGAATGAGAAGAGCCCGCCTCGGCGGATACAGCTCCATCTCGGGCGGGCTCTTACTCTGTGTCGACGTTTACTTTTTTAAGATAGACGATAGTTTAATCGTCTGCGAGAACTCTAGCGCGCCGCGGCTAAACGCACGTACGGCGATAGCGATCGACAGCACCATGAAGATCGTCATAACGACGAGCGCGAACGCAGTCTCGAGGGTACTCATATTACCGATCGTATTGCGCACGAGCGCCACGACAGGAGAAGTGAGCGGGAAGTATGTCAAAAAGCGTACGACAGGGTTTTCTGGGTCTGTCAGGATCGGCATGATAAACCAGAATGGAATCCATGGTGCAAGGTAGAATACAACCGAGAAATTATTCGCTTCTTTACTCGACGGGGATATCGCAGCCACGGTAGTCATGAGGCCTGCAAACAGCAAGAATCCAACCACAAGGAAACCAAGTGCGAAGGCAATTGTGAGTGGGTCAAAGACGAGTTCACTCACCTGAATATCTAACGGTAGGTTGAGCTCATTGCCGAGACTTCTGGCTACAAGGAGGGCGATGAGCCCCAGGACTGCGAAGAATGCCAGTTGCGTAAAGGTAACAAGCGTGACAGCGAGAAGTTTGCCCATAATAAGGTCACGTGACTTAACGTACGTCAGTACCATTTCCATAGAGCGGTTTTCTTTTTCATCACTAACACTCGTGAGCATGTAGCCGATAGAGAAGAGGAACACGATATAAAATAGCACAAGGAAGAATCCCGGCACAATATATTCGTAGATACCAGCTGTCTCGCGACCGTTGTCGTAGATTACCTGTTCGCTACTTGCACCCTGCTGAGCGAGGGCGATAACGTCTTGATCACCGAGAGGGAGATATAGGCTGGTCTCGAGGATTGTGTCGGCTAGGCTACCGACGCCGCTACTTGTCGAAAAGTCCGGGCTTGCCAAATACACCAAGTAGGCACGGTCTTTTGTGATATTTTCCGGGTAGACTACTAGTGCTTCGACGTCTCCATCCTGAACAGATTGCTGCAAGCGCTCTTTTTCTGAGCTTGGATAGAGCTCGAGACCCGCGCCTGTCACAACATCTTCGCTGATGAGCTCACTTTCATCGACAATAGCGACATTTTCAAGGTTTTTCGCGACCTCTTCAATACGCGCCGTGCCGGAAGTGTTGCTGAAATAATTTAACCCAAAAATCGCTCCAAATATTATTGGAAATGCTACCATAGAAATCCAAAAACTTGGCTGGCGAATAATTGTCATGTATTCGTGACGTATTACAGATCGTAGTTTACTCACTTGGCTGCCTCCGCACTCTTTTCGTTGTAGATCGATACAAAAATATCTTCAATCGACTTGGAATTAAATTCTTTTTTGACTTTTGCAACGGTGCCATAGGCACGTGCTTTGCCGTCTTTTAAGACAAGGAGGCGATCAGCGAGTCGCTCGACTTCTTCCATAAGGTGAGTGATATAGATGACTGCCACGCCCTTCTGTTGTAGCTCATCGACGATGTCGAGGAGCAGTTTCCGATTGACAGGGTCAAGACCTTTGGTAGGCTCATCGAGAATGAGAAGTTTTGGGTCACCCATGACCGCCACACCGAGTTGGACTTTTTGTTGTTGTCCACCGGATAGTTTTTTGATTTTTACATTTGCTTTGTCTGATAGCTCAACACGCTCAAGAAAGGCGATAGCTTCGCGCTTGGCATCTTGGCGCTTCATGCCTTTGAGCTCACCGAAATATATCATGGTATCGAGGACTTTTGCGCGGGCATAGAGGCCGCGCTCTTCCGGTAGGTAGCCCACGCGCGATGCGGTTTCTGGTGTGAGCTTTTGGCCGTCGATATGCAGCTCACCGGTAGTAGCCTGGTAGATTCCCAAGAGGCTACGGATAGTACTAGTTTTTCCAGATCCATTCGAGCCGAGAAAAGCGAACACTTCGCCTGGCAACACCTCGAAATCTAGTTGCTTTACGATTTTTTTACCTGCGATCGTCAGGCTGAAATCTTTTACGCTTACAATAGGTTTTGTCATAATAGTAATAGTTTAACATACGCGTACAATTGATGAGCCAATACGCTTATGCTAGAATACCAACAGTTATGAAGACCTTAGGCTATCGAAGTAAACAGGGTGGTTTTACTATCGTAGAGCTGCTAATAGTTATAGTAGTTATCGGTATACTTGCAGCAATTACCATTGTTGCATATACAGGTATTCAAAATAGGGCCAATGATACGGCTGTTCAAGCCGACCTGCGTAATTTTGCTGGTAAGATCATGCAGCACCAGGCTGTAGAGGGGGTCTACCCGACCGGGGGTATCACTAGCTCGCCAACTGGCGAAAACTTTCGTATTGCGCGCAGTTCTTATCACACAGGCGTTCATAATTTTATATATTGCACCAGTAGGGACTCGGGAGTGACTGATTTTGTTATTGCTGCTCGCAGTAAGTCAGGGCAGAGGTTTAGTTATTCGTCTTCCACGGGTAATGTGGCACCATACAATCAGACCTGGGGAGGGGTGGTTGACGTGTGTACGAATGCCGGCTGGACTAGTTACAGTGTGAGCTACGGCTACCGCAGTGATGGCACTTGGTGGCCTTGGGTGCAGTAATGAATAAGGGTGGGTACATGAAGCGAACTAGTGGTTTTACTATCGTCGAACTTTTGATAGTAATAGTAGTCATCGGCATTCTCGCCGCAATTACCATGGTGGCGTTTAACGGTGTGCAGGAGCGAGCTCGTGACGCCCAGCGAGCCCAGGATGTTAAGACTATTGTGAAGGCCCTAGAGGTGTATTATTTAGACGTAGGTCATTACCCGATGAGTCAGTGCGGGTCTAGTTGTCCAGCAGGCAAGAAGATTAATAGCTCTTGGGCGACAACTTCCGATGGAACGTGGAGCATACTAGAGGAGGCGTTAGTGCCAAAATATATCTCTGCATTACCATCTGACCCGTTGGCTTCGACTGATGATGCTGCCGGAATATATGGTGGCTTTAATTATGATTACGTAGTACCAGGTAGTTGGTGTAATGCAACCTGGGGGCAGATGTATTTACTGACATATAACCTTGAAGCCGCTACCACGCAAGAAAGAAATATAAATGGCTGTTCATCAGGAGCTCAACCTACAAACTACCAGTCTAGCGAATACGCTGTCGTCAAGTAGCCACCTCCGATGTTGTTATTTGAATCTACAAAATGCTAACATAAGCATATGCAATTTAGTAAAAAACAGAAACAAAACGGTTTTACTATCGTCGAACTTTTGATTGTTATTGTTGTCATTGGTATTTTGGCAGCCATTACGATCGTGGCGTTTAACGGTGTGCAGAGACGTGCACACAATACAGCGGTTCAGGCAGATTTGTCACAAAATGCAAAAAAATTAGAGCAGTATAAGGTTCTGAACGGGACGTATCCTACTACTGTGTTTGAGTTTCGAGACGCGAAATTGGGTTTTACTCTCGACTCGTATAGGCTAGCCGTGTACTGCCAAAAGGGGGGAGTTGATGGTTCTGAGTATGCACTTGTAGTCAATACAGCGGGCAATGAATCATACTCTATGACTGCAGGCACAGGACGCCAGCCGTATACACAAGTTTTTGATAATACCGCAAACATATGTGGGCGTGTTGGACTCGCCTCACCTGATACATCTGCATGGCTACGAGGCAATAGTGGATGGGCTGTTAGCGGATGGGTCGTATACTAGGGGGTTGCGAATCACTAAGTTCTCTGTTAAAATGAATCTGATATGGTACAAGTTACACGAAAAGATCAGAAAGAAGCGAACGAGAATATCATTCGCCGTTTTAACCGTAAGGTACTCCAGAGTGGAGTATTGGCAGAAGCAAAAACCTCAATGCGTTTTAGCAAGCCACTTAGCAAAGTAGAGCGACGTTCAAAAGCGATTATTCGCAAAGAGCGCAAAGCTGACAAAATGCAGAAGATGCGCCTAGGAGTGCGTTAGTCTGTGGCGCTGAGCCAACGTATTCAAGACGATATAAAAGCCGCTCTGTTGAGCGGCAATCGTTTTGAGGCAGGAGTGTTGCGCAATCTTAAAGCCGCTATCCTCAACGAAGAAGTTGCACTAGGAAAACGTGATACGGGCCTCGACGATGCGACAATCGAAAAAATTATCGCACGCGAAGTCAAAAAACGCCACGAAAGCATCAAGCTCTACGAAGAAAATGCTCGTCCTGAGCTCGCCGAAGACGAGAAAAAAGAAGTGGAAGTACTTTCAACGTACTTGCCCGAGCAACTTGGCGAAGACGAGATTCGGGATATTGCAAAAAGTGTGGTTGCCGATATGGGTGACGTAACTCCTCAGATGATGGGGCAGGTTATTGGTGCTGTTAAGGCAAAAACCGGCACAGCAGCCGATGGTGCGACTGTTGCGCGTGTTGTCAAAGAATTGTTACACTCGTAGTATTG
This sequence comes from uncultured Candidatus Saccharibacteria bacterium, assembly GCA_937902295.1. Classification (GTDB taxonomy): domain Bacteria; phylum Patescibacteriota; class Saccharimonadia; order Saccharimonadales; family Saccharimonadaceae; genus Mycosynbacter. The sequence continues at coordinate 6,277 of CALGUM010000103.1, forward strand.
ATCTACACAAAAAAAGAAGGGGAATGACAGATGATTTTATTGTTTGGCCCGACAGGCGCGGGTAAAAGTATGCAAGGCCAAATGCTGGCCGTGCGACAAGGGTGGAAGTGGCTTAGTACAGGTCAGATGCTACGTGATAGCAATGATGCAGAAGTAATAGAAGTGCTCAAAAGCGGTGAGCTGGTCAGTGATGAGCTCACCTATGATGTATTCGACAAAGCGATTCAAGATGCGCGTACTAAACAGTACCCACGTGTCATCGTGGATGGATTTCCGCGTACAAAAGCGCAAGCTGAGTGGTTGGCTGACTACATGGAGCAGCACAAGGAAACTATCGACCTTGTGGTTGTATTGGAAGTGCCGGAATCTGAAATTATGAATCGCCTCGAAAAACGTGCTCGTATGGAAGACACGCCAGAGACTATCGCACGGCGCATGACGATTTATCGCCAGAAAATGTACCCAGTACTGAGCACTTTTGCCGAAGAAGGCATGAAAATCGTTCACCTCGATGGTACAGGTTCTGCCGGAGAAGTGCATGACCGTTTGTTTACAGCAGTCGAAGCAAGCGGATTGGCGTAGACGATGACGCGCGAATTGATTACCGGCAACAAAACACCCGCTCAACTCGACGCAATGCGTGAGGGTGGGCGTATTTTGGCGAGGATATTCACGGAGATCCGTGCCTACATCGCGCCTGGTGTGACCGAACTTGATGTCAATGAATTCGCGGCAAAAAAAATTGTCGAATACGGTGCAACTCCCACATACCGCGAACCAATACCGGATTTTCCTGGGGTTATTTGTATTAGCACCAACGAAGCAGTCGTGCACGGCGTACCAACTGACTATATGTTCGAAACGGGTGATGTAGTGAGTGTCGACTTAGTGATCACCTACAAAGGTATGAAAACAGACAGCGCCTTTACTATGGTAGTAGGGCAAGAGCCGAGTGGTGCGGTTAAGCACCTTCTTGCAGTGACAGAAAAAAGTCTTCAAGCAGGAATCGAGGCTATTAGTGGTGACGGCACAAGCACAAATGATATCGGCGCTGCTATCGAAACAGTGCTCAAAAAAGGTAAACTTGGTGTCATTCGAGAGTTGGTTGGTCACGGAGTAGGACTAGAAATGCACATGCCGCCAGACGTACCCAACTACCGTATTCGTGGACGCGAAACTATCCTGCGCGCAGGTGATACTATTGCTATTGAGCCTATGGCAACACTTGGTGGTGAGCGTGTGGTGACAGACCCAGAAGATGGTTGGACTATCCGAACCCGAGACGGCAGCTTAGCGGCGCATTTTGAACATACAGTACTCATTACAGAGACTGGTGCCGAAGTTCTGACGCGCACTCAATAACGATTAGTTTGATTGTGTCGAGTCAGTTTTTTTGATGCTATCAAGCGAGCGTATAAACACGATTAGGTCAGTTAGATCCATCTCTCTTTCGCCAATAAGCTCTGCTGATTTACCGTCACGAGATTCAATAAAATGACTCACTACTGCCTTTGTAGAGGTTTCAACTACGACATCGTCGATTCTGTATTCAAGATAGCTATCATCTTCGAGGGTAACAAAGAGGCTTGAAACAAATGGCTCTACTTGAAGGTAGGCTGATTTTGCATCAATCTCCTCCTCGTAGGCCGCTTTTGTAAAAGCGTGGAACTTCTGCATATCGATTGGATGCTGGAAGATAGTATGTTCAGGTTGAATAAGCGCTTCTGCTTCTTCTGCAAGCGCAACTATTAGTTGCGATGTGACGACGTCGCGTGATTGCTCGGGACCTTTTGACGCATGAGGGTTGAGTTCCATTGCCATGATGCCTGAATTATACCACGCTTACGGTTAGCAGTCAAGACTATATGTTACTAATATAGAGGATTTAGGTTGACGTGAAAGCCACCACGCCGCAAGGGAGGTGATGGCTGTAGATCGACTCTTTTCAATTGCGCACATAAGCGTTATAATAAGCCACATGCAAGACACTTCTAAGTATGCCGTAGGTATTGATATAGGTACGAACAAAATCCGCTGTGTAGTGGGACACGTAGATGTCTCCTCTGGCGTTCCCACCATCATTGGAGTGGGAGAAGTACCCAATAGCGGCATGCGCAAAGGGACAGTTGTCAATCTTCAGGGGCCAGGTCGCGCGATCGACGACGCACTGGGCGAAGCCGAGCGTATGAGCGGACATCAAGTCAACGACGCGACAGTTAGTATCAACGGTGTGCATATTTTGAGTACCAAAGCCGATGGTATGATTGCGATTGGTATGGCAGGTCAAGAAGTGACCGAAGACGACGTAGCGCGTCTCGAGGACGTCGCAACTACCGGTAAGGTTCCTGCCAATCGTGAAGTACTCGACCTTGTGCCGTTCAGTTATCGTCTAGACGGACAAGATGGTATCAAAGACCCTATTGGTATGGTAGGCACACGTCTCGAAATTAATGCAAATGTCGTATCAGCACTCGCGCCTCATGTTGCAAACCTGCACAAGGCGGCCGAACAAGCGCAGGTGCGCGTGCATGCACTCGTGCCAAGTGTCGTTGCAGCTTCACGGGCAGTACTCAGCGAGCAACAGCTCGAAAATGGCGTGGCTGTCATTGATCTTGGTGGTGCCACGACAGGTCTTGCGGTGTACGAAGAAGGTGATCTGCAATACACAGCAGTGATTCCTGTGGGTGGCAACAATATTACCAACGACCTCGCTATTGGCCTTAAGACAGACCCAGAGATTGCCGAACTCGTAAAACTTCAGCATGTGAATGTTGGCGACACGCGCGATACTAAGCAAGTGAGTGTCACGCACGAAAAAGAAACCTTCGAGTTTTCTACCGAAGATATCGACGAAATCGTCGAAGCTCGTCTCGAAGAAATTTACGATCTTATCAATGCAGAGCTTAAAAAAGCTGGGCGAAAAGGCAAGTTGCCAAATGGCGTAGTACTGGTGGGCGGCGGCGCACAGCTCAAAGGCATCGCAGCGTATACCAAGAAAGCCCTTGAACTTGCGGCGCGTATTGGTAAACCAAAAGGGTTTGGAGGTGTTGTGGAGCAGCTCGATAACCCTGCGTTTGCAACCGCAACAGGATTGATGTTTAGTGATATTAGCGGGATCGACCACTCACGTTCTCATAAGCTATCGTCGAGTGGCGGTAACTCTGCAAAAAATGTCAAACGAGCCACTGGCGCGCTGAACAAGTTTCTTGATCGCTTTCGTGCATAAAACCACTAGTTACAGTGCTTGAATGGCTCGCATAGCGTGCTATACTAGATAAAGATTATAGAACAGGGGGAGAAGTACTACATGCCCGAAGTAAAACCAAGCGAAGTTCAGACATTTGCCAGTATCAAGGTTGTTGGTGTTGGTGGTGCCGGTGGCTCTGCAGTAAATCGCATGAAAGAGGCGGGATTGCACGGTGTGCAGTTTATCGCAATGAATACCGATGCCCAAGCATTGCACAATTCAAAGGCAGACGTAAAAATCCACCTTGGTAAAGATGCGACCGGTGGACTTGGTGCAGGTGCCGATCCAAGTGTCGGAGAAAACGCTGCACGTGAATCGACCGTCGAGATTCAAGGCGCCCTCGAAGGTGCCGACATGGTGTTTGTCACAATTGGTGCCGGTGGTGGTACCGGCTCGGGCGCTGGTCACGTTGTGGCACAGATTGCGCGAGATCTTGGTATTCTGGTTGTTGGTGTTGCTACAAAGCCCTTTAGTTTTGAAGGTGAAAAACGTCGCCAAAACGCTGATTGGGCTATCGCACACCTCGGCCGACAGGTTGACACGCTTATCACTATTCCAAACGATCGTCTTTTGCAGACCATTGATCGCCGCACGCCACTGCTAGAGACATTCAAAATCGCAGATGATGTACTACGGCAAGGTGTCCAGGGTATTTCGGAGCTTATCACCGAGCACGGTATCATCAACCTCGACTTTGCCGACGTAAAGGCGATTATGAGCAATGCAGGTTCAGCACTCATGGGTATCGGACGTGCAAATGGCGAAGAGCGAGCAGCCCTCGCCGCACAACAAGCTATCGAATCACCACTCATTGAGGTATCAATCGATGGCGCCAAGGGAGTGCTATTCAATGTGACTGGTGGCTACGACATGAGTATGGCAGAGATTCAAGAGGCGGCCGAGATCATCACAAGCGCAGTGTCACCAGATGCCAATATTATCTTTGGCGCGACACTCAAGCCGGAGCTCGAGGATGAACTCATCATCACCGTAATTGCTACAGGATTTGATAGCGAGTACTTCGATGAACAAGCGGCATCGCTCGGTGCACCAGCTTCTGTGGGTATGCCTGCGCGTGAGCTTGATGCTCCCGAGCGACTCACTCAGCCAGATGACGAGGCAGTCGAGAGTATTAATATGGACATCGATCAAGCGAGCGTGGCAGAGGAATTTGCCTCAGACGCAACACACGACATTTGGAATCAGCCGGCTCCGGCACCAGAAGAAGAGGATGAGTCTGACGTGCCAGCATTTTTGCGACGTCGCAAAAAGAATAAATCAAACGAATAAAGGCTATCAATCCCATGACTACGCAACATTTCCGTATCGGAGACAGTAAAGTGTTAGAATCCCGAGAGGTGAGTGATGGCAAAACAATTCGCCGTCGCCGCGAGACACTCGATGGTACACGTCGTTTTACTACCTATGAGCGTATCGAGAAGCCAAGTCTGGCCGTGATCAAGAAGAATGGGAGCCGAGAATTATTTGACCGAGAAAAGCTTGCTACTGCGATTAAGCAGTCGGTGGGTAAATTCTTTAAGTCCGAAATAGAACTAGAGCGACTTATCGACCACATAGAAGATGCAGTCTACGCACTTGGTGAATCAGAGGTAGAATCGCGGACTATTGGCAATGTCGTACTCGATAAACTTGCCGAGAAAAACGAAGTCGCATATGTACGATTTGCGAGTGTCTACGACGATTTCAAGACACTCGATGAGTTTGAGTCGATTCTCAAATCTCGTCGCGAACAGCGCGAGATGAACGAAGAGGCAACCACGTGAAAGTTGTCGTGATCTACAAAGAGGAGAGCGACCATGCTCGAGCGGTAATCGAGTTTATGCGCGAGTATGAACGGCAGACTGGACGCACGCTGACAACCGTCGATCCAGAATCTCCTGACGGCGCACAGTTTTGCCGTACCTACGATATTGTAGAATATCCAAGTGTGATCGCAACTGATGATTCGGGTGTATTACAAAATTTATGGCGGGGAATACCACTGCCACTTATAAACGAGGTAAGTTTCTATGATGCTATTAGATAAAGTGCGCGACAAATTACAGGGCAGAGATACGCCACATCAGACGATTTTTTCCGTGATGTTAGTCTTTGGTATCATCGGACTCATTACTTCATTTGTACTGTCTGTCGAAGAAATTCATCTGCTCCTCAACCCAGATGCAGCACTTAGCTGTACTATCAATCTTGTGCTTAATTGTTCGGTAGTGATGCAGACATGGCAAGCGCAGGTATTTGGTTTCCCGAATATGTTTATTGGCCTCATGGGATTTCCAGTCGTGATCACCATCGCACTCCTTGGTCTGAGTCGCGTAGCATTCCCTCGGTGGTTTGCAATTGGCATGGAAATCGGCATTCTGTTTTGGACCCTCTTCGCATACTGGCTTTTCTTCAGTAGTGTGTACGTGATCCAGGTACTTTGTCCATGGTGCCTTATCGTGACGTTTACTATGACTATGCTGCTCGCGGCCTCTACCTACTACACAATTAGCAAAAACTCATTCAAGCTCTCCGCCAAGCCTCTTGCTGCTATTCAAAAGTTTATCGACAAGGGGTATTATCAGCTGATAGTAGCATCTTGGGTAGTGCTCATGATTGCACTCGTGATTATGAAATTTGGTAGTGATCTCTTTTCTTAAAGCATAAGTATTTGAAATAATACTCACTACCACGTACAATATACGTAAGACGTTTGAGTGGTTATCAGCTACGAACAGAGATGTGCGTCGCAGGAAGAACAGCTGTAGCTCAGTAGAACCTGCCGTGACCCGCTGCGAAAAAGCGATCAGAATAAGTGCTAAGAAACCTCTCTTAGAAACTGGATGGTACCGCCCGAATTCTCGGGTTCCAGTAACTAGGAGAGGTTTTTTATTGTAAAAATAATGCATTTGCGGTGCTAAATCAAGGAGACAACATGAAATTCAAAGCCAACAGTCGTCGACGCGCACTAGAGTACGAAAAAGATTGGGTTCAGCGCTGGAAAGAGCAGGGGACGTTTGAGAAATCTGTAGAGCGGCGCTCAGTAGCCGATAGCTATGTATTTTATGATGGCCCACCGTTTATTACGGGTGTACCACATCATGGCACGCTCCTGAGTAGTATCGTAAAAGACGCTGTGCCACGTTACCAAACCATGAAAGGCAAGCGTGTTGAGCGTGTCTGGGGTTGGGATTGCCACGGACTGCCAGCAGAGGTGTTCACCGAGAAGAAGCTTGGTATACAAGACCGCCGTGACATTGGCACCACCATTTCTCTTGAGAAATACATCACCACGGCCCGTGACAACATGGTGCAGACCAGCAGTCTCTGGAACGAAACAATCGATCGCATAGGTCGTTGGGTCGACATGGACAACGCCTACAAAACCATGGACAAAGAATACATGGAATCTGTTTGGTGGGCGTTTAAGGAACTATATACAAAGGGTAAAATCTACGGGGGTGAGCGCGTACTTATGTATTGTACGCGCGATGCTACGCCTCTGAGCAAAGCTGAAGTCACGATGGACGCAGGTGCCTACCAAGATGTCACCGATCCTAGTGTGTACGTAAAGTTTACGCTCACGAGTGGGAGCACACTCCTTGCCTGGACGACCACACCGTGGACACTACCCGCCAATACTGCCGTTGCCGTGAACAAAGACTTGGACTACGTAGAAGTGGCGGTAGGCGACGAACAGTTTATCCTCGCAAAAGAGCTTGTACAAAAAGTGTTAACAGACGAAAAACATAAGCCTCTGGACTACAAAGTTGTTCGCGAGCTCAAAGGTGCCGAACTTGTAGGGCAAACCTACGAGCCGCTATTCGAAAACAGGGGAGCAGGCGCACATCAAGTATGGGCGGCAGACTACGTGTCGGCCGAAGACGGTTCTGGTATCGTGCACATTGCACCAGCGTACGGCGAAGAGGACTTCGAGATGGCCAAGCGCGAGGGTGTACCAGTGGTACATGTTATCGACGAAAACGGTCTGTATAGCGAAACAGAATGGCAGGGCGAAAACGTCTGGGAGATCAATAAGACAATTGCCAAGGCGCTTCATGACCGAGGTGTCGTATGGAAGATCGATTATATCCGCCACCCATATCCACACTGTCACCGCTGCGGTACGCGCCTCATGTACCGCGCACATCCAAGCTGGTTCTTCGATATCCAAGGCCAAAAAGACCTTATGATCGAGAGTAATAGCGACCAGATAGAGTGGTTCCCAGAACACCTCAAGCACGGCCGTTTCGAGAAAAACATGGAGCAAGCACCAGACTGGAATCTCAGTCGAGATCGATTCTGGGCGACAGCTATGCCAGTCTGGGAAGGTGTTGATGCCGAAGGCAAAAAGCATCAGATAATCGTGGGTAGTTATGCTGAGCTCAAAGAACTCAGTGGCGCGGAACTCGATGACTACCATCGTCCATGGGTCGATGATATCACCTTCGAAAAAGACGGTGTCCACTACACGCGCATAGAAAAAGTACTCGACGGGTGGTTTGAATCTGGCTCAATGCCTTTCGCCCAGTTCCACTATCCGTTCGAAAACAAAGAAAAATTCGAAGCCAATTTCCCTGGTGACTTTGTCGTGGAATACATCGGCCAAGTGCGCGCCTGGTTCTACTATATGCATGCTGTCAACGTAGGTCTCTTTGGCGAAGCGCCATTTAAGCACGTCGTTACGACGGGTATCGTAGCTGGCAATGATGGCCGCAAGATGAGCAAAAGCTACGGCAACTTCACCGATCCAAATGAACTCATGGACAAGTTCAGTGCCGATAGTCTGCGTTTCTTGTTGCTTGGCTCGCCACTGCTCAAAGGCGAAGACTTTGCCTTGCAGGACAAAGACGTGGGCGACGTGGCACGTAAGCTCTCTATGATCTGGAACATGTACGACTTCTTTACTATGTATGCTGATGTCGATGGTTGGGAATTCGATGCGAGTAACCCGTTTACTCTGAGTCCAGACGACGTCACCAACCCACTCGACAAATGGGTAATTAGTCGTGTCCACCAGCTGAACCAGCACGTAACTACACACATGGATGACTACAATATTCCAGAAGCGCTCGCAGATGTCTTGCCCTTTATCGAAGACGCCAGTAATTGGTACGTGCGTCGGAGCCGTCGCCGGTTCTGGAAGAGCGAAGACGATGGCGACAAGGCAGAGGCGTATCGCACCCTGCACTATGTACTCCTCAAACTCTCGGTAATTATCGCGCCATTCACCCCATTCCTTGCCGAAGAGCTGTATCACAACCTAGGTGGCGGGGCGGAGTCTGTACACCTGCTC
>CALGUM010000104.1 GCA_937902295.1 uncultured Candidatus Saccharibacteria bacterium
CATATCTCCGATGTTAACATTCATCCCGAATGCATCTTGGATGCTGTCGATTGCATCCTGATTACCCGATGTAATTTCTTCGAGAGAGTCTTGAGTAAAGGGCTCGCGAACTAGCGCTGCAGCTTGGGCGTACGGCAGCACGTTAATTACATTCGCTACCGCGCTCGGCAACGTCCCGACTGGAACATAGATGCCAGCGAGGAAACCGATACTCGTGCCAATGATTAGACCCAGGGATGAGAATGCTGATTCAGTTTTGATAAAAGCAGCGATAAAACTTGATATAACAGCGAATGTAATAGTAGATAGAATTAAGTATACATATATTGTGAGTATTTGATTCCAATTTAGCCATTCTCCACCATTAAAGACGATGTATATCTCACTTAAAATGAACATTAACGTGGTGAGCCCAAGAGAAATAAGCACGGTGGATACAAGATATGCAACTACCAGTTTCCACTTTGCTACAGGTGAGACTGCAAAATCTTTGAAACGGCCACTTACTCTGTCCGAAACGAACACCTCGAGCGCTGCAAGTCCTGTGGTGACACTCGTGATGATTAAGATGCCCGCAAACATCCATGAGTTTACAAAGTACTTGACTGTTTCTTCACTTGCCCCAGGAAAACTATCTTTTATGCTGTCAATTTGGAGTTGACCCAAAAAGAACACATACAGCACAAACACTATCAATGACGCCAATAGCGCAAAAAATACATTCATTCTATCGCGAAAGAATATTCGTATGTTACGTTGAATTAAATGTAAGATCATTGTTGCTCACTCTTTTCGTTTGTAGTACCGGTCAGCGTAAGGAACACGTCATCCATGTTGCCATGTTGAAACTCAAAATCAGTAAACGCACCTTCGTACTTTTTTAGTACTTTCAGTGCCGTATCGCTGTCAGGTGTAGTAATGATAAAAACATCTTTCTGCAACTCATAGTCCACTTTATCTGCATTCAGTCGGGACTCAAATGACTGTGCGTTAGACGCTATGAGGCGCAGCTCATTTTGACTAAACTTCGCACGGAGCGCTTGCGGTGTGCCACTGGCAATCTTGACACCTTTGTCTATAACATACACATCGTCGGCATGTTCAGTTTCTTCCATGTAATGCGTCGTAAGAAACACAGTAAGGCTAATCGAAGTACGTAATTGATAAATTGTATTCCAGACTTGCTCGCGGCTTTTCGGATCTAATCCGGCGGTCGGCTCATCAAGAAAAAGAATCGAAGGGTTATGCAGGAGTGCCCTTGCGATATCAGCCCGCCTTTTTTGACCACCAGACAGGGTTCCGTAGGGCCTGTCCATAAAAGAGTCTAAATCTATCAGGTCGGAGAGCTTTTTAATCCGCTCCTTAGTTTCTTTGCCGAGTCCGTAGAAGGATGCGCGGTATGTAAGGTTCTCGCGAACGGTGAGGGTGGGGTCAAGTATTGAAGATTGAAAAACCACGCCGATATCTTCTCGAATGTGGGTATCGTCCGCACCAATGGTTTTGTCGTTGATAATAATTTCACCATGGCTAGGTGCAGTTATAGTTGTTAAGCAACTAATAGTCGTGCTTTTGCCGGCGCCATTTGTACCGAGGAAAGCAAAGACACTTCCGCGTGTAACTTCGAATGAAATGTCGTTCACCGCGTGAACATTTCCGTAACTTTTCTTCAGATTCTTGACACGTATGGCAGTAGTCATCAATGAATATTGTACTACACAATCCATAGATAGTTTTGCATCATGAGATTTTACGTGCACTCACTAGTGATGTTCTGAGTGGACGCCCTTCATGTCGGTCGAGTAGTCCCACTCAACTTGCCACTGTTTCATTTCGTCAATTTCTTTTTTCTGAGCAGTTATTATGTCGCGTGACAACGCTTTGATTTCTTCGTGCTTGGCGTTCTCTTCGGCGAGCTGCGCCATTTCGACAGCGCCTTCGTGGTGTTCAATCATACCGGTGATATATGCTTGGTCAAACTCATCTCCCTGCTTATCTTTTAACGATTCTGTCATCTGACTCATAGACATGCCCATATCCGTAGAGTCGGGTGCGGGTTTGTCGAACGTAGTGGCAGCGACTGATACAAGTAGACCTCCGGCAAAGAAGCCAATTAGTCCGTATAAAAGTGATTTTGTTTCCATAATTCCTCCTATCTAGAAATCATTCTGCCGATAGCGTTCACGAGCTCATCAGCTTTGGCGTGTTGTTCTGTTGTATCGGTGATATGCGTCATGCAATGCTTGGCATGGTCGCGCATGAGCTCGATTGCTACTTTGTCGAGCGCAGCTTGAGTGGCAGTAACCTGAGTGAGTACGTCGATACAGTACTTATCCTCTTCTATCATGCGAGCGATACCTCGCACTTGGCCTTCGGCTCGTTTGAGTCGTGTGAGCACTTTGTCTTTGTTGTTGTAGTATCCGTGAGTGTGTTCTCTTTGCATGCCGCCTCCTTAGTGGCTGTGTCCGTGATATTTCATAACTAATGCGTGCCCTTTGCCTTTGGTAAGCAGGTAGCGATTTACCGGATAGGCGGCTACGTATGCCACGGCCAGCGCAAACGGCATACTTATCCAGAAAATTGGATTTACGAGTCCTGCGTGCATGGCCCCTGGAATGAGTGCCATGACAGTGTTATCTACTAGCTCCATGGTCGCAATCGAAAGTGTGTCGGCGGCAAATACAACCGAGAGTGCCGCAAAAAATCCCATACCAGTTTTGAGTAAAGGCAGGGTGGAGAGCATATAGCCAAATAGAAATGCCAACGCCACGGCGAGTGCAATTGTCTGGAGGGTAGTCCATCTGAGTATAGTACCTATGATTAATCCAGTAACTTCGCCAATCGCGCAGCCGGTCAGACAGTGAAGCGTCGCACTAGCGGCCATTTTGTTAAGACTGGTAGCGGTATGACCTGCGTGAGAGTGGCTATTATTCTCACTGTGATCATGACCCGCATGGCTATGATCTGTGTGACTTTGGTGTCTAATATTTCTTGCCATCTAACATTCCTCCTATACCCCCGTAGGGTATATAATTTTACGGATAGTGTCAATGACTGTGAGATATAAACTGGTGCTGATTTTTAGACCTATTTTAAACCTTAGATTTATCAAGAATTGATAGCAATAAATTCAGACGAACAGTAGACTCGTTAAATATTACTACTTAAGATATAGTATTAAATACCGTGAGTATAACTGACTTTACAAAACCAACTCCTATGATTGTCGATTTTATTTCAGAGCTTAAACCTGGCGACGCTCTTGACATTGGAGCTGGGAATGGCCGAAATTCATTGTATCTTGCAGAGAATGGGTGGGCTGTCGACGCACTAGATATTGACGAGAATGCACTACGGCACATTGATGAAGTGTCTCGTAAAAAAAGTCTTCTTGTACATACCATCCTGCAGGACTTTATGAGACACGAGACACCTAGGCAGTATGATGTAATCCTCTGCCTTATGACACTCCATTTCCTGAGTCAACAGGATATTAAATTGGCTATAGACTGGATGAAGGTACATACGAAACCGGGAGGTACTATAGTTATTAGCGGCTTCAATAGCAGAAATGCGATAGGTGCGAGGCCATATCTTTTTAGTAATAACGAACTAGCAGAACTATTTACAGAATGGACGATAATACATTACGAGGACGATAGCCCCTCATCCATTCTTAGCAAGAGTACTCAAAAAATAGAAACATATCATGTGTCTCGAATTGTAGCGAAAAAACCTTATTAACTTGACCTGCTGAGCGCAAGTATCTGCTCTGTGCGCATATCCTTCAGATCAAGTACATCGAGATTGTTTTCCTGTAAGATTCGCCCTACATGCCAAGAGCCAACTTTATAGATGAGCCACTTTTGTTCGTATTCTGAGTGGTAGAAAGCCCATTTGCCCCAAACGGCGCTATCCTCGAAGTATGCAACGCCAACAGACCGAATTTCTTCTAACCAATCATTCAGTTCTTGCTCACTATGCTGACGATAATCTCCATACGATGCAGATGCACCTGCATACTGTTGTTCAAAAATTATCGAGCTGCCCTCATACATTGCTGCTTCCATTGCAGTAAATGGTGCTTCTTCGTACGTAAAACCTTGATGTATATGAAGAAGCTCGTGATAGACGACACCTAGTAAGTTCTCTCGTTGAGTATTGATGTCACGATAGCCCTCAAGAACGGCCAGGTTGAGTTGACGTGAAGATAGAGCGAAGCCACCGACACCAGTATCCTCGCTCGCTCCATTGTCGGTGAATTTAATGAGTATATGTTTTAGTGGATCATCGTTGAGTAGTTCGCATGCTTCGGCGTAGGCACCTTCAATGAGTGGTACAAACTGGGATTCAAAAGATTTGTTCGAAAACTCAAAATTAATCATTGAATTTACTATATCAGAACTAACAAGCCGATTTGCAACCATCTGGTGTAAAATGAGTAATATGAGCGAGATTCTAGATATTGTGAATGATAGTGATGAAGTTATTGGCCAGGCTGAACGTGACGAAGTGCATAGAACTGGTCTCGTGTGTCGTCTTATTTATGTATGCTTCTATACGGCAGACCGAGAAATTATTCTTCAAAAAAGAAGCCTGACAAAAAAGAATGATCCAGGAAGGTTAACGACTGCAGTAAGCGGACATGTGAGCAGCGGGCAAGACTATCTCACCGCAGTCATTCGTGAGTCATTGGAAGAAACGGGTGTAGAGATTGAAGTAAGCGCTTTAACGCCACTCGGTGTACTTCGCGCTGATTACGTGCAGGGTGACTATGTGAGTAATGCTATGCGAGGATTATTTGCGTACAAATTCGATGGAGTTGTCTCGGATTTGAAAGTCGAAGAAGGGGACGGAGCTGGCTTTATAAGTTTGTCCATAGAAGAACTTGAAAGGCAACTCGAATCAGATCCAGATAAATTTGCCGTCGCACTAGCCGGTACGGTCGGTAGTAACTTACTAAGCGGAATTAAAAGCCTGCTCAATCAGTAGATAGCACACTAGTTCGCTTGCTCATAAACCGAGATCCATCCTGCTCGCAAGTAGCTAGTCACTTCGTCGTATGCAACTACTCTTCGAAAGATTTTTGCAGGGAGTCATATTTTCTAGGTAACATTATTACGGATACTCTGCGCTACAGCAGCAAGCTCTGCTTCTGGAGAATCTTCTCTACTACCTGGTCTGTAAAGGAACTTGCGAGGCTCATATTCTGTTATTCCTTCGTCGCCAGGGGTGCGCGGGACAATGTGTAAATGAAAATGGGGGACAGATTGACCATAGTCACTACCCTCATTCCATGCGGAGTTAAAGCCTTCAGCGCCAAAAGTTTTTCGTAGAGCATCCTTAACCAAGGATGTTAATGCAAAAATATCAAACAATTCCTTTTCTGTCAGTTCTTCTAGTGTCTCAACTACTCGTTTTGGGCATACGAGTGCATGGCCAGGTGTAATTGGTATGTTAGTCAAGAAAGCCCACGCGGTTTCATTTTCTGCAATATGACGTTCTTTGATTTCAGGAAGTGTGGTAAAGATTGATTGTTTTTCGGCCATGTTTATATAATAGCGAAGATTGCCGTGATGGAATTGTAATGTGCGTGAAAAAATAGCGTAGACAGGAGGGATGTGCTAGGCCTCTCGACCTAGCTAGTAGGCTAAGCGCAACAGACCAGCTCCTGGCTATACTATTGGGTTTTTGAAGAGGCCAGGAGTTAAATCGTATGTCGTTACCAAGATAAAGACCCACGCATGGAGGGTTCATATCTTGGTACACCAGATGGATAAAAGTTTTCAATCTCTACGAGATGAGTACAGCCGATAGAGATCCTTATTAGATGTTCAATATCGAGAGCACTCAGTTGTCAGGTGAGTGTCGGTACTTACACTGAGGAAGAGCAACAAGCTGTCTTGTAACTACGGCTTTGGTACGCTGTAGGCATTTTCAATCCATGTCTCCATGTTGTGATAGCCTCTATCTCTTATCCAATTATAAGTACGGTAATAGCTGCTTAAGGGCTGTCCAGTTCGATTAAGGGTCCAGGTGGAGGGAGAGGAGCCGCTACGGTAAGAGTAGCCCTGTGTGGTCGTCATGCCGCCAAGGTCGATGAATATGATCCCTTTCTTCTGAGCTATAGACGATTCAATTTCATATTTCACCCACGGTCGGCTTGACGTCTCCGCCCCTACAAGTACAACGGTAATGCTCGAACCTTTTAGCTGCGTATCAATCCAAGATTGAATTGTACTCGGCGATTGTTTCTTGATTCGCTCCCACTCGGCTTTATCATGAAACGGCTGAGTATCGGCCCCTGGGCGTATTCTCCAGCTATTTCTAATCTGACTGACTAGCAGTATGTCGGCATAGTGGAAACTGAAGAAGACTTTACGAGCCATGAATGAAGTCTATCTTAATGCCAATATCATTCAACGATAGGGTTAATGCCACCAGCATAACCAGCACTGTAAGATAGAAGAGCCAGAGTATGGGTCGTGTTACAGCTGTACCAAGCCAGACTCGGAATCCGGTATCGGCAATCTTAAGCTCAAAATCAATTTCACTCTCTTTCTTCAGTCGCACCTCGTCATATAGATTTCGAAAAGCTCTTTCAAGCATTAGGTAATAGGCGTCTACTCCCCAGAAGAGTAGGGTGGCAACTATCGGCACAATCATAAGTAGGCCATTAGAGTCTTGAGTTGCGAAGGCAGAGATGCCCGCTATGATAGTGATCGACCAGCCTTTGAACAGAAACGAGTTGGAGGCCATGCGATTGATGACCGCCTGGATAATTTCTAGGTGTTTTCTTTTGTTGTCGCCGCTATCATTAATTCTCGCCATGTGATCATTCTAAGTAATGACCGGTCTATTTGCAATAGTAGCGGTATTATTAACTGATAAGCTTATGCTTAATGCTAACGATTACCCTTAGCACGGTTGTGAGGCTTACAGAGCATCTCACAATTCTCTTTTTCAGTAGAGCCACCCTTACTCCATGCAGCGACGTGGTCAGCGTCCATATCGCTATAGGCCCATATCTTATTTTGATTAGCATCGTGGCCAATAGAACAGTATGAACAGTTCGATACACCTTTTTCCTCGGCTGCCCTTGTTTGGTCCACATATACTACTTTTTTAGTAGGCTCATCAAACACACGCACGTTCAGTAGCTTAGTATCAGTAGATCCACCCAGTATGTACTCAAACGCCCCTCGGCGGTCTTTTATTTCATAACTACCTAGAAGCTTACGTAACTCTTCGGAGACTTTTTGCGGGTCATAATTGTTATCGTGATAGGTGTTATAAAGCCTGCCCCATTCGAGACCTTTCATTGCGCTTTCAACATCTGTAAATACACTCGAGATCCAGTCAATAACTAGATTGAAGTGGACTTTCAGCTCATCAATGTTGGTGTCGTTGCGGTGCTTGCTCATGTAGGTATCGATAGCACCATTGCTAACCCAGTCAAGTGCACGCTCTAAGTATGTTTGACGCTTAACGTCACCTGAAATATAAGCACCCCACTTCTGTACTAGAGAGTTTTGACTGTTGCTAAACTCTTCTCTTGCGAGAGTGACAAACGGTCCCGAATAAACAGCGTTCAAAATCTCTTGTTCGGTGAGGGGCACACCAGAAATGTTTATAGTCCTAAACCAGTCTTTTATTTCTGGTTCTTCACCCTCACAGACGTAGATAAGCATAGGAGTTTGCAGTATCTTTTCTTTCAAGGAGGCTGCAAGACCGTCGTAGAATTGCTCATGGCCATTCGCATCCACCCAAGCGAACTTACCTCTAATGAAGCGTCCTATGCTCGTGATACGCTGCTGTCCGTCC
>CALGUM010000105.1 GCA_937902295.1 uncultured Candidatus Saccharibacteria bacterium
ATTATTGTAATCCTTTTTCCTTTTTTACGTTTGTACTTGTAGTTATAGGTGCTGTGGATACTGGGGATAAGTAGCGATTTATTAGAGGTGGAAGGTATAATCTGACTGTTGATAGAACTCGGGAAAGTGTGGGTATAGAACTGTGTACATGTGGAGGTTTGTACCCGTGGAGGCGAGTATATAGTATGTCTATATACCCAACTGTGGATGAACGTACACAAGCTGTCCAGCTACGAGTCCACGTTGAGTACACATATTGTCCACAGTTATACATAGAGGCGATCCTTGATCTCTGAGACGTGCTCACGGATCGTAAAATCGAGTTTAATAGCTTTTTCGATTTTTTCGATCGAGTGAATAGCCGTCGTGTGATCTTTTCTTCCAAGCTCGGTGGCAATTTTCGGAAAACTTAAATGCAGCTCACTACGCAGTAAGTACATAGCAATTTGCCGAGGTAATACTATATGTTTATCTCGCTTGGCACTACATATTTCCGTCACCGACAATTGGAAGTACTTGGCTGTTTTGTCGATAATTTGCTTAGAGGTGACGTGCTGTGGGCGAGAACGGCGGACGTTGCCGATGAGTCCTTCGGCAGTTGAGATGTCTGGCTCCACCCCGCGCATTTCAGCGTAGGCGAGGAGCTGATTGAGTGCACCTTCGAGTTCACGGATGTTCGTTTTGATATTGCCGGCAAGATATTCAACCGTTTCTCTGCCGAGTGAAATGCCTGATAAATTCGCTTTTGCTTCGATAATCGCACAACGTGTCTCAAAATCAGGCATCTGTACATCGATCGCCATTCCCCATTCAAAACGGCTCCGGAGACGCTCCGAAAGAGTTGGAATGCTTTTTGGTGGCTTGTCGCTACTGATGATAATTTGCTTGTTTGCCTGATGAAGCTCGTTGAAGGTATGAAAGAACTCTTCTTGAGTCTTTTCTTTACCGGCAATAAACTGCATGTCGTCGACAATCAGTACATCGGCCATACGGTATTTGTCTGACACCTTACGTTTGAATCGAATCGCGTCGGTAAACTCTTTTACGAAGGTGTCTGTATTGATATAGATAATTTTTGCAGAGGGGTCGCGGGCAACAATTTCATTGCCAACTGCTTGCATCAGGTGAGTTTTACCAAGTCCAACGCCACCGTAGAGAAAGAGGGGGTTGTACTTTGTGCCAGGAGTGGCCGCAACAGTACGGCACGCAGTGTAGGCGAGGTCGTTGCTCGAACCAACGATAAATGAATCAAAGTTGTAACGGGGATTGAGGGCAGTGCCAGTCTGAGACTTTTCTTGTGCGGTAGGAGTGACGAGTGTCATAATTTCTTCTTCTCGGGGTTGAATAGGATTACGAGTAGTTTCTCGGTTTACGACTGTGCGTTTGCCGCGTGTATTAACGACGTATTCGATCTTCTTTGCATTGATGCCGTTTTTCTTGAGTACGTCTCGAACTTGATCATCATATTTAATCTGGAACTGTCGAATCGCAAATACGTTCGGCACAGCAATAGTAATGCAATCTTCGTTATCATCGAGTAGCTCGGTGTTTTGAAACCAGGTTGCAAATGTAGCATGCGAGACGGAAAGTTCGATTTCGCCAAGTACGCTTTGCCACAGCGAATGTGTGGTTGCCATGAGTAGCCTCCCTCCTCGGATACTTATATATTTAACCCCGGTTGACCGCGTTGGGTATCTACCAAGAACTATACCGAACCTACGAGTTTTCCACAAGCCGTAGAGTGATGTAAAATATTAGGACTCCAAATGAGTAGTTATCCACAATTTAAAACCGTATCTGTAATATTGTGGATAATCCATAGGAAAAAGAGGATAACTTACTATAGCAGGCTGATAATGTGACATTTTTGCAAACTAACAGCTTGAATAATTAACAGAGATACGCTACACTGGTTAGGATATGCCAAAGCGAACACATCAACCACATACACGTCACCGCGCCCGTACCCATGGGTTTCGTGCTCGTGTGTCAAGCCGAGCTGGCCGCGCTGTTATTAAGCGCCGCCGCATCAAAGGCCGCGCACGTCTCACTGTCTAATTGGTGACAGAATATACAAATTATTACCCGTCTTGCGATATCAAGGCGGGTAATTTGTTATACTACACATAAGTAGTTATTATGTTAGCGCAAAAAAATAGATTTCATGGCCACTCCAGTCTCAAATATGTCTATCGAAACGGCACAGCCTCGCGTTCGAGACTATTTGTCGTAAAAGCTATCGAAAACAAACGCCGAAAAACCTCTCGATGTAGCGTAGTGGTAAGCAAAAAAGTCCTCAAAAGTGCCGTGGGACGTAATCGTATACGTCGACGCATTTATCATATATTGCATGAAGATATAGAGTCTTTTACTGCACCTTACGATGTAGTAGTGATTGTATACACCTCGGAAGTGGGATTTTTACCATTTGACGAAATTCGTGCCCAACTCAAGAGTCAAGTTGCCGAAGCCGGTGTGAAGTAATATTCGCACCTCTGTCAAAAAATGGTATACTACGTAGAGTAGATAAACCCGACGAGGAAGGTGATAATACGTGAGCCTGTTTGATTTAATAGTCGTACAACCGATGTTTAACGCGCTGATGGCGCTATATAGTTTGATACCTGGTGGTGATTTTGGTATCGCCGTAATATTATTCACGATCATAATCCGCATACTTATGTGGCCGCTGATCAAGAAGCAGCTACACCAGGTCAAGGCGATGCGTAAGCTTCAGCCAGAACTTGTCACTATCAAGAAGAAAGCCAAGGGCAATAAGCAACTCGAAGGTATGATGATGCTTGAGCTCTACAAGAAGCACAACGTCAATCCATTCCGGACTATTGGTATATTACTCATACAACTCCCGATATTTATCGGCTTGTATCATGTCATTCAGATTTTTACCGCGCACCGCGATGAACTGGCAAAATTCTCCTATTGGTTTATGGAGCAGCTCCAACCTGTTGCAAACCTCATCGCCAATCCAGACACGTTTAATCAGTATCTGTTTGGTATTGTGGATATCACCAAGCACGCGATCAATTTCAGTACCGGCGAAATTAGCCCATTCCTTATCTTCTTGGCAGTAGCCGCTGGACTCTTGCAGTACATTTCTTCCAAGCAAACCATGCCACAGCAACAAGTTGGCGAAAAGAAAGGGCTTCGCCAGGTAATGGCCGAGGCTGCCGAAGGCAAGCAAGCAGATCAATCAGAGGTTAACGCGATTGTGATGCAAAAGATGATCAAGTTCTTGCCAATCATGATGGTAGTAATCATGGTATCGCTCCCAGGCGCAATCGCCCTGTACTACGCGGTATCTACCGCAGTGGCAGTATTCCAGCAGCATATTCTCCTCCAGCGAGACGAAGAAGAACTTACCGAGATTGCAGAAGTTGCAGTCGAGCAAGAAAAAAAGAAGCAAGCCAAAAAGCGCACCAAACAGCGCGTCGATAACGCCAAAAAAGCCGAAATTGTCGCTGGACCTGTTGTCGCGGCAACTCCCGCAGACGCAACACCAACCACACTCGCCAAAAAGTCTCAGCAGCAGA
This sequence comes from uncultured Candidatus Saccharibacteria bacterium, assembly GCA_937902295.1. GTDB lineage: Bacteria > Patescibacteriota > Saccharimonadia > Saccharimonadales > Saccharimonadaceae > Mycosynbacter. The sequence continues at coordinate 3,552 of CALGUM010000105.1, forward strand.
AATCAACCAAGAAGAAAAAGGTGAGCCAAAAAGCGACGGTTCGAGTGGTAGCCAAGCCGACCAAGAAAGGAAAGAAAGCATGAATCAGCAGGAATCTATCGCGCTCGCAGAAAAAACAGTGCAAGATATTGTCTCTTTCTTTGGGATAAATATCGGGGTTGAGACAACATTTGAGGACGGAGTGATTAATATCGCCGTGGAATCAAGCGAAATCAACAGCCTGCTTATAGGCCGTAACGCCGAGACACTTCGCAGTATCCAATCACTGGTAGCGAGTATACTACGCACCAACGACGCGAGTATCCAGCGCGTGAATGTCGACATTGCTGACTACAAAAAACAGCGCGCAGAGCAACTCGCCGAAAAAGCACGAGGTTGGATGGAAGAAGTTCGTCGTACGGGTGACTCGCACGTGGCAGACCTCAATGCAGCCGATCGTCGCGTCGTACACCAAGTCGCAACAGAGTATAGTGATATCCGCACCTTTTCTGAAGGCGAAGGTCGGGAGCGACGCTTGATTATCGCCCAGGCAAGTTCTTAGCAACACCTGCTCTTCCTCGGCTCTATGTATCACTTGTCGAAGGATCGCTCTCTTTCTTTTTCGGCTTAAACACAACCTTCGAGTAGAGGAGGTAGTTATACACCATAGTAATAGGCAACGCGGTGAGTTTTGCGAGTAGTGTAATTGACCACGTCAGGTTGTCGCTATAAAAATATTTAAACAAAAGAATCACACCTGGCTGAATCACCCATAAGCCAAACAAAGTGATAACAGTAAACAGTAGAATCTGCCGTTTGACGCTTTGGTCTGTAGTATCGAACGTGTACGCGCGATTTACAAAAAAACTCACACAAAATCCTGCAGTAGTAGAGAGGAAGTTGGCAGCAACTGCATGAAGTCCCCCGAGCGTTAAGAGTGCATAGATTCCTATATCTAACCCCGTACTCAGAGAACTCACCGCCCCATATCGCACAGGCTTTTTCTTTTCAATTCTGCGTAGGGTTTTCTTCATGCGGTAGGGTACTTACCGCTCAAGCGCAATCATATATTGATCTAAGGTTTCTTGGGCCATTTTTTGCCAGGAATATTTTTGGCGCTGTATTTTGCCTTTTTCGATAAGAGAGAGCCTCAGAGATTTGTCGGTGAGCACTTGATCGATCGCATGCACCATACTTTCGATGTCTGTAGGGGTAAAGTACCGAGCAGCATCGCCGAGCACCTCTGGCATGCACGAGGCATTACTACTCACTACTGGCGCATCGTACTGCATCGCCTCGAGCGGAGGCAGTCCAAACCCTTCCATGAGCGATGGAAATACGTAGGCCGCACAGTTTTCGTACAGCCAATCTCGCTGGTCGTCCTCTACGAATCCAGTAAAGTGGATATTACGGTAGCCTTTCGACTCAAAGTACTCCTTTGTCATCTGGGCACTTTTGTTTATGCGACCTACCAGTATCAGGCCAAGATCTGGATGTGTCTCAAGGAGTTTTTGGTGTGCGTCGCCGAGACGCTTGATGTTTTTGTAGTCACTCTGTTGACCTACGTACAGAAGGAACTCACCAAACGGTGTATTGTACGGCGTCACCGTGCCTGCCTGGAGCCTGTCGGCAGCTTCGTAGGTGACAACGGTCTTATCTTCGATCCTCCCGTGAAACGCTTCGAGCTCGCGTTTGACAGTCCAGGTAGGCGTGATGATGCGCGTAGATTTTGCGGCTACCATATGAAACACCGCCCGCCCGACCAGCTGCTTGGCATGAAATACGAACCAGTTCTTATCGGAGTTGTAGGTATTAAGCAGAGTTAGGTCATGAAACGTCGTGACACTGCGGCCACGGTAGAGCACAGGTTGTTGGGGCATACAGAAATGCACCAGGTCGGCACCGAGGTTATTCAGGTACTTTAAGAACCCTGCTTGTTCGGCGAACGAATAGTTTGCAAACTCTACCGTACGGATCGTAAAGTTTGGGTTACTTGGTAGATAAAAATCCTTGTCTTTTGTTGGTACGAGAATTGAATAGGTATTTGTCGTGTCGATTTTTTCGAGATAATGAATCAACCGCTCTACGTAGCGACCAGTGGAACTATTGATGATACGGGCGTCGATAGCGATGTGGGTCACTTGAGTCTCTTTCTGTCATTTTCTAAGTCACGCGTGATTTGGCGTGTTTTGACGAGTGATTCATATTGGCGTTGTGCAGCTTGGGCAAGTATTACGATACGATCAGGTTGATTTTTACCTTCGGTGATATAGTGTGAATTTAGGTTTTCTAGATTGGCTAATATGACCAACTGTTCAGAAGTAGCAAAATCCCTTTGGTTACGCTGTCCTTTTGCAAGTGACGGATTACTCTTTTTCCACTCACTTGCTGTTTGGCCAAACACAATTCGATTTAACATATCTGCTTCCGTGGTGTAAGTGTACTGTTGTATTGCTCCAGCAGATAGTGTCGGTATGATATGTTCTTTTATCGCGTCTGTGTGGAGGCGATAGTTTACCTGGGACAGATATCGGTGAGAATCCCATTCGATTTGTTTTTGTTCATTTGCTTTAAGTCTCTGAAACTCTGTAATAATAAGAAGTTTAAATTCAGGGCTAAGCCAAGTCCCAAATTCAAACGCGATATCTTTATGGGCGTAGGTGCCACCATAGCGGCCGGTTCTAGATACAACCCCTTTTGCATTTGTACTTTCTACCCACTCCTTTATAGACGGGTTAAAGCTATTCTCTCCAGTACGGCTTTTAATCTTCACGAATTCGTGTAGATTAAAATCTGCATTGTGGTGCTGCTCCCACAAACCTAAGAATGAGATAGTGTTACGCGAACGCAGCCAGCTATGTAAAGCTCTCTCTGATCCAGCGCTCTTTGCCATTTCAGTGAGACATATATAATCATCATCACCAATTTTTACAACGTTCACGGTCTGTTCGTTGATATTCATCGAAAGCTTACGAGGAGGTGTCATGTAACAAGTATACTATTTTTTGCTCGACAAGCGGATAGAGAGTGCTTGATGCAGGTCGTTGAGGCGTTTTTCTGTTTGCTCGATACGAGTAGAAAGACCGTTGACGATATAGAGCAGAAACACAATCGCAGTAATCTGTACGACGTCAAAAAGACTCAGTGCATCAGAGGCGGTCAGCTCCTGTGCGAACAACCAGTAATAGAGTGGACGGGCAACAATAAGTCCCATAAGGATAAATAGCCAGATTAGCAGCTGAATAGAGGCTCGCCTGCGAGAGATGCGCTTCATTTTGTAACGGGTAATGATGCCCGTGATAGCAAGGAAGATAAACGGAAGATTAATAAAGATAAGTAATATATAAAGACTCATCGAAATATCTCCGAGATGCGACGAGCCATGAGTGTACGCACGATATTAAGCGCATTCCAGTTACTCTGACCCTTACCTTTTGAGTAGTCCGTATAAATAGCCTCAATCGGAAACTCATCAATCTTAAGGCCGATCTTTTTTGCACGCCAGAGCATTTCCGAACAAAACTCATAGCCTCGAGATTTCCATTCCAGCTGAGCAAGCGCGTTCTTAGAGTAAATACGCAGTCCGGACTGTGAATCAGTGCTATTGATGCCGAAGAGTAGGTAGGTGACGACACTAAGGCCTTTGTTTCCAAGCACCTTAACGCGGGACATACCTTGGCTGTCGATAAGCCGACTACCTATAAGCAAATCTACGTCAGATCCGCATAGGGTATGCACGCCCGTAATTACGTCTTCTGGTTTGTGTTGGCCATCCGCATCCATAGTAGCGGCAACGTCAAACCCATACTGCTGGGCATAGCTCAGGCCTGTTGCAGTTGCGCCACCAGCTCCCGAGTTCAAGATGTGGTCTATTACCGTCACGCCAGCACGCGCTGCTTCGCTGGAGGTATTGTCTGTCGATCCGTCATTTACTACGACGATTTCGTAAGAATGTTTTTTATCTTTTGCAAGAGCTTTCTTCGTACGAGTGAGTACGTCATATATTACCGCAGCTTCTTTGTAGGCGGGTATTACGACACACACTCGTTTTTTGGAATCTCTCACGATTACCTCAATTTTATCACACCCTAGTCTTTACCGGTGAATATCTTTCGAAATTTGCGAAGGCCTGTTTGATCCGGTGGAAGGTCTGGCCATAATATCGAGCGAATGTATTCAGTAGACACCCTCTTATTTCGTTGAATAGTCCACCGGGAAGGTAGCGCATGAAACCAAAAATAGTAGACTTGCACTCCCCATCCTTTAAGCGCGGGTATCCCGTTGCCGTTTTTTATTGCGTTACCCAGCATTAAGGTGTAGGCAAGGGTAAAGCGTGGCCACGTGGATAGTAATAGACCAAGAGGTATATTTTTAGTAAAGAATAGAGGGAGATTTTTGAACGTCTGGTATACAGTGAATCCAGGAATTTTGTCGCTTGTGGCACCTTGCTTGTGATAGGCGATAGCACGGCTCGTATAAGATCGGAAGAGCACACGTCTGAACTCCAGTCACACAGTGATCTCGTATG
>CALGUM010000106.1 GCA_937902295.1 uncultured Candidatus Saccharibacteria bacterium
TGACGCATGCGATTGCGCATGTTTCCGGTGTGCCGTATGTCAATTTAACAACCACTGTGATTAACCAAGAAGTCTTGTCGTTGTTGAATACCGATGTGGCAGAGCGGTTCATGGCGGTGCCCCTTGCAGAAGTGCAAAATAGACTTGCGATTGCCATGATTGATGCTAATAACGTGCAGGCTGTCGACTATCTTTCCAACATTATCCAGCGCCCTATAAAAGTATTTATGGCATCTGAGACAAGCGTGCGACACATCTTGGAGCAGTACAAGACAGATCTTAGTACAGTCGATGCGGCGGCAGAGGTTTCGCAGAGCGAGAGTCAATCCGTAGCCGCAGCAAATGTCAAAACAATTGTACAAGACTCACCGATCAGTCGCGCCCTCAGTACAATTCTCGAATATGCGATCAAGACCCGTGCGTCGGATATTCACGTCGAGCCACTCGAAGAAGTGCTGATGATTCGGTTTCGCATCGACGGTGTCCTTCGAGAGGTGATGAAACTACCAAAAAGTATTGAGCCGGCACTCGTGAGTCGTATCAAGATTCTTTCTGAACTAAAAATTGATGAACACCGAGTGCCACAAGACGGTCAGTTTGGTGTGAATGTGTCTGACAAAGAGGTTGATCTGCGTATCGCAATTAGTCCGGTTATTTGGGGTGAGCAAGTGGTAATCCGTTTGCTCGACAAAAGCGGCAACAGTTTTGACCTTCACGAAATGGGCTATGCAGGACGGGCACTTCGTGCGATTAGAAAAGGTGTTCACCGGCCAAACGGTATGGTGCTCACCTCAGGTCCGACAGGCTCCGGTAAGTCGACAAGTCTTTATGCGCTCATCAAAGAAATCAAAGACGAATCAATCAACATCGTTACACTCGAAGACCCCGTTGAGTACAAAATGAATGGAGTGAACCAGATTCAGGTAAATGCTGATGTCGGGCTCACGTTTGCGAGCGGCCTTCGCTCAATTCTTCGCCAAGACCCCGATGTGGTCATGGTCGGTGAGATCCGTGACTCAGAAACTGCGAACCTCGCAGTACAAGCAGCGCTTACGGGGCACTTGGTGTTTAGTACACTCCACACAAACTCGGCGGCAGGTGTGTTGCCACGATTACTCGATATGGGTATCGAACCGTTTTTGATCGCGAGTACAGTAAATAC
>CALGUM010000107.1 GCA_937902295.1 uncultured Candidatus Saccharibacteria bacterium
TCATCTCGAGTGTCACGTCAAACGCCTTTTCGCCTCTGCGTGATACCATCTGACCAATACCTTCGTAGTGTTGGTAATAATGGTCGCGATCGGGAAAAATCATCTTTGTCGCAATAATTTTGAGTCCTACGCGTTCGAATCGCGTCAGAATTTCACCAACAATACCTCGTTGTACTGCATCTGGTTTAAAAATTATCAGTGTTCTTTCAACTTTATTTGCGTCTGCCACGTATTCTCCTTTGATTATTCCTAGCCCATTATAGCGCATCTCATTGCTCAACTCTAGTACCATGCAGTATGCTAGAGGCATGGAACAGGGATATACTGACGCATCGTCACTCATATACGACTATGTCGAATCGCTCGAAGTAGAAGGCGGTCGCTCAAGCAAAACTGCCGAAAATTACACCCACTACCTCGAACGCTTCGTGACATTCGCTGGAAATGTTGATGTAGATAAAATAACATCTGAACTTTTACGTAAGTATCGCCTCTGGTTAAACCGTTATAAAAATGACAATGGAGAGGTTTTATCAACAAAAACTCAATCCTACCACTTGATTGCACTGCGGGGTTTTTTACAATACTTAGCAAAGCGCGACATCAATTCACTCGCACCAAGTAAAATAGAGCTTCCAAAAACCGTACGCAAACAAGTGACATTTCTGCATTTCGACGAAATCGAACGCATGCGAGCCGCAATCTCCACGGCCGACGAAGCAGGATTACGCGACCGCGCAATTGTCGAACTGCTGTTTTCTAGTGGCCTCCGCGTATCGGAACTCTGCAATCTCGACCGCGGCCATGTCAACACGACCCGACGCGAGTTCATGGTTCGCGGAAAAGGCCAAAAAGACCGACCTGTGTTCGTAAGTGATCTGGCTGCCGAACATCTCGAACAGTATCTTGAAACACGCACCGATTCCCTTGCCCCTTTGTTTATTAGTTATAGCCGTAATGCCGGCCAGGCGGATACATCTGGTGACTACCGAAGACTTACCAGTCGTAGCGTGCAACGACTCATTAGCAAATATGCTCTTCTCGCAGGTATCACCAAACATGTCTCACCACATACCATGCGCCATAGTTTTGCCACAGACTTACTTATGAACGGTGCAGATATCAGGAGTGTGCAAGTCATGCTGGGCCATAGCGACATTGCCACTACACAGATTTATACTCACGTAACTGATGAACACTTACATGATGTGCACAGAAAATTTCATAGTGACTAATCAAAAAACCACCCTTTCGGGTGGTTTTGCTAGAGGTAGCTGTATACCTTATGGAGATGCGTCAGGGTTCTCGATACGCCCAGACGTAGCACAGCTTCCTGACTCACTACTATAGTAGTGATAGTCATCTGGATCATCG
>CALGUM010000108.1 GCA_937902295.1 uncultured Candidatus Saccharibacteria bacterium
ACACACATCGCCCATACTTCCGAGTGCAGCGCGCGGATACGGGGCTTCGCTAGCATCCGCAGACTCAACACGCGATACAATCCGGCGGAACACGTCATTCGCGCGACCCGTCACGTCGATCTCTGGCTGCACATTGCGAAACCGTACCATATTCCCTGCGTCGTCAGTCATTGTAACCTTGAAACTTGTATCACGGTACAGTGACGCGACAGTAAGATATCGCAGGGTTGTCCCAGTATCTTCTGCTGGTGGCAGCACAATAGTGGTGGTACAGAGGTACTCCGGAAGCGGTCCATCGGTGCGACAGACACTTGGCTGCGGACTACTTGGAGCTGGCGGCCCCCCAAGCCCCTCGCTCGAGGCAGTGAGTGGACGATGCATATCAACAGTAGCTAGAGGAACCTCGTCGGAAATCGACACTCCTGCCCTATCCTCGTCCGGGTACAGGAACACTGCTCGTGCCTGTTCATCTATACGCTCGAGGTTGATGTCGCTTGGCTGATACTGGATTGACCCCACGCGAAGCAGCGACCCTTGATCGGCTCCTATCCATTGCTCGCGGTCTGGCAGCTCAATCGTGGAGGGTTGACCAGTAGAATCTCGAGGCCTTGACTCAAGTTTTGCCGTACTAACAGGCTCTACTCCCAACAGATCAGTCGGTGCAAGCCACTCTATCGTAACTTTGGTAACAGTTGCTCCATCAGTCTTGAGAGGAATCAAGCGGATATCACCCTCAGACCGGGTTGTACCGATATACGAATCAGTATCTGGTGTGATTTTTACACAGGTATATGCCTGCTGCAGCGCCTCGTCCTCTTCGGTCGTTTTGACCAAGCGCTCATCGTTACTCATACTACCATCGACTGCTCTACCGATGGTGTTACACTGGCGAGTGCTAATTGCACTAATAATAGTATCGCAGGCACCGGCCGTCTCACCACGTTCGAGACAATCTGTATACCTTGCCAAGACACGCTTGGCATCTTCGGCGCCGGCATTTGCAGAGTCGAGCGCACTTTGCGCCAAGTCGTTATCTGTCGACTGCTGCTCATCGGACAACATAAGTACAGTAAATCCAACCGTAACTGCCACAAACAGCATTGCCGTAAACATCACTACAAACAGTGATACAGCACCTTTTTCTCGTGCTTGTCTATCATGACGACCCTTCATACTTCCCCCTTTTGTGTCTATCATATCATGCTACCTTCCTATGCCACCTGTTCGTGCCACAAAGTCAATCTTATTTACTGCGCAGTATTCACCCTGATTATAGGTCGCATCGGCCGGTGGTTTACAGCGCACATCACCCTCGATGAGACCTTCGTCACCCGCCTGCGTACCAAGTACCATTTTAATGTAATAGAACGTCGATACGGCGGTTAAGTCTGTGGTGCTCACATCAATATCGGAGCGAGTTTCGATAGAAAAATCGTACAACACAAGTTCATTATTACCTGCACCAAATACATTCATAAACTCGTCTGCATCTCCCAACATCCGGTCTTGATCCGTGAGAGCATCGACTTTCGGGTGACACAGCTGTTTGCCTGGATCTTTCTTTTTCACAAATCGCACAGGTGTTGGATTACCCGAACTAGTGGTCATAAACTGTATCTTGCCACCTTCGTACTCAAGCGCCCCGGCCGCGCTGTTATAGTCTACGAGGCGTGGGTTATAGGATTTAAGTGCTGCCCCGGTATTCCAGGCGTATGAATACGACCCTGTGCACAAGCGGCCGCCTGCCTCGTTCTCGTAATAATCCGCACTTGTACCCCAAATATCTTCGAGTGATTGTCCTGTGGTCATTTCCTCACTCGTCCTATCTTCATACTGCAGTCCAAACGCATCGACACTAGCGACACTCTGCTGCATATCTCGCACCACGGTACGCGACACCTGGTTCACTTCTTTGAGCGTTAACCCTTTGTTATAGAGCCCCATTATCAAAATAATAATGAGAGAGATCATCACGAGGAGCGACCCGATAAACGCCATGGATATCATCAACTCCACTAGCGTAAATCCTTTTGTTCGACCACGTCTATTCATTCGGTACATACAACCTCACTATCGTTCCTAGTTTCATGAGACCCGTTCCAACGCCAGACGACTCCCAGCATGCTCGAATATGGAAATCATAGTATTTGGTATTAGTGAGCGTAGGAGTCTGAGCATTATTGTTATAAACGGCCTCGACCCACAGCATATTCGATATCATGTTACCAGGATCTACCTCTTGCACCTGAGCAAACGTCGCCGCATCGTCAAACCGATCATGGATCACCGTTCCATTGATGGGATGAATGAAAAATGCTCCGGGAGGTATATTTGTCACTGTGCATTGCTCGACAGTCGCTATGTCGTCGTAAGGTTGTGCTGCACTTCCCGCACGCGAAATCGCCTTGTCCCACTGCTCGGCAACTTGATTAGATGCCCGGCCAGCGGACGTAAGCTTGCCGTTATTCAGATGTCGTAGTAGCTCCGCCTGAGTGTCAATTTGATTACGGACCAGAGAAATCTCAAGCGAGTTTTGGGCCGATGACACCCCTTGGTTCATAATCACAATCGCCCCGACAACCACCGCACTCAAAATAGCAAATGCCAGTAGCACCTCGATAAGGGTATCGCCACGCTCCTGTTGGCGTACTTGTCTTAACACTCTGGATCTCCATCGCCCATGCGTGTTTCGATATCACCAGCACTTGTGGCACTTTTATTGATCACTATTGCCTGGCGCACCCCAGGATCGAGCGGCCCATCTGGGTCAGCTACACAAAACTGTGCTGGTTCATTACTCGATGTCGGATGATCAATACTGGCTCCTAGGTTATTATACGGTACAGAATTAAGCGCAGAGGTGAGCAAATTGTAGGTCACAACCGCTCCGTCCGTCGGCGATCGTAGGATCAAAATTGCCATAGCAGTAGGCTCATCACCCCCAGGCCTTACCGCGAGCAACCCGCCGTTAAATGCGCGTGGTTCACTTGTTCCCTCGACCTGCTCAAAACTGTAACGAGCGGTCATCTCAGACTCCCTCTCATCACGCACTTTCGCTACTACCGGGCTTACTTTCAGCGCAGCCCCACCATCTACAATCTCCAAGAGACGACCTGAATAAAAACATTCAGAGGTCCCCCAAGTGCGCACAGTCAGTGCGGGGTCGCAGGGATCAGCGGTATCACGCGAGTTTGTCAAGCTGTACACCCTGTCATACTCCACGGCAATCGCACTGCGGATTGATTCAACACCATCGCGGTACCGCTGCGCATTAAGCGAACCGGTAGCGCTCGACATTATACCCGCAACCATAAGGCCTGTCACAGCCAAAAATAGCATGACTTCAATGATAGTAAAACCGGGAGATATTCTGGTGCCCATTTGTCATGATTATAGCATAAGCGCTATAGTTTAGAACAACATTGCACTGAGGTAAAAGTCTAGAATTCTCTGACCAAACAGGAACGTGACGACAAACGCCACAATAAGGAATGGACCAAAAGGCACTCGGGTGCCGCGCTCGAGCTTATTTTTGAGCATGAGCGGCAGCAATACCACGCAGCCTATTAGGTTTGCGAGAAACACAAGGAGCACGCCGTGCTCCCACGATGGCAACATAAGAGCGAATGGCACGAGTAGCTTGACGTCGCCCAGCCCTACCCATGCACCGCGCGATATCACATAGAGCAACCCGTAGAACCCAGGTAGTACCGCCAATGTATAGCCAAGTGCTAGTACCTCACCGGTTAACGCATCGTTCGGCACATCAGCAAGCGAAAGGCCGACATATAGCACCGCTATCGCTAGTAGGCTCCACGTCAGTGTGTCGAGCAGCAAAAACCACTTGGCGTCGTACATCCAGTGGATCGCAAGCACCACAAGCGCAACAAGCCATAGCACAAATAGCACAATACCAAGCGGTGTAAATTCAAACGGCCAGGCCATGTAGGACACCACAAACCCTGTGCCTAGTAACACCTCCGCCCATAGTTCCATCCTACCGATAGGTTGCTTACAGGTGCGACAGCGACCTTTTGTGGCAAGCCAGCTCACGACTGGTATCATGTCGTACCACGCGAGCTGACGCCCACAGTGAAGACACAGCGACCTATCCCGCGTAACCGTTCGAGACGTGTCGTTCAACCGTTTGACCTGCGCGGCATCCTCTTTGGTTACTTGCTCCCCTGCCGCCGTGTCAGCGCGTAACTGTGCTGCGCGCAGACGCCAAACCGAGGCAGCAGCAAAACTTCCGAGTGCCGAGCCAAACACAAACAGCGCAACTATAGTATAAAGATCAATCATAAGCTCTATCATACCTTATCTCGCCCAAAAAAAGAAAACCCCGCGACCTACAGGGTTTTCTTGAGGTTATATGCAATACCTTATGCTTCGGTACAGTGGAACCCGCCACCTTCGAGAGGTTTGACGATAGCTACTTTGCGCGCATTAGTACTTATATTACCTGTAACATTTTCTCCGTCACAACTAGCACCAGGATAGAAGTATATGTGATTTGCTCTGTCTGCAGAGAATTCTTGTGGCTGCGATGCAGAGCCTGTCCTGATAACTTGGGCATCATAATTCTCTCCAGAGGGATCGGCAAATGCATCATTATTTATCCTCAGTGAACTGCCAAAAAAGTTGTTATAGGCACCACTGTTTGCTTGCGGCAGTTGACCTCGATTACGACCTTTGTGATTCGTCAAAGCTGATTGCAAGCGACTCACGTCGTTCTGACGGGCGCTGTCTCGCTGGTTACGTTGCAGTGCAGGTAACGCAATAAACACCATGAGCATGATAAGTGCGGCGATTGCGAGCACCAAGACAACCTCGATGATGGTAAACCCTTCATCTTGCTGTTTCTGTACTTTATTCATAAGAATTTTTCCACCTTTCATATGAACTGTGAAGTTAGTTAGGTTATTTTCTACTGCGCATAGCAGCGCTTATGCTTATCATACTCCAGTCTTTTCACGCTGTCCATAGCGTAATCAGAGATTGCCACCGGTCTCCGTGACGAGATTGTAGATCGGGAACAAGATAGCCATCACAATACCACCAGCGAAAAACGCCATCACGATCATCAAAATCGGCTCAATCGTGGTCGATATCGCTTTGATTTGTTCGTCAAGTTCATCTTCGTACACTTTTGCTACTTTGCCCATCATTTGGTCTATTTGCCCTGACTGCTCACCGATTCGAATCATCTGCGGAATGAGTAAATCGATATAATCCTGGTCTTTGAGCGCCTTCGAGAGCGCCGTACCTCCCTTCACCATCTCCTCGGCGTTGAGAATACTCCGACTCACATAGGTGTTATTTACAGATTCAGCAGAAATTCTAAGCATATCGAGCATTGGCACGCCAGTACTTAGTAGCGTCTCTCCCGTACGCGTAAATCGCGCCATGTAGAGTTTTCGGAACAGCCCTTTGATGGGCGGCATATTGAGCTTGAGTGTATCGAGTACACGTATACCAGACTCTGTATGCAAGTACTGACGCAGGAAATAAATACCGGCCGCGCCAACGATAGCGACTAACCACCAAAACTGCACTACAAAATCCGACGTCGCCACCAGAGCTGCGGTGAGAAATGGCAAGTCTTTGCCGAGTCCATCGTAGAGTTTAGACACCTGTGGCACAATAGTCACCAACATGAATATAATCACTGCAATAATCACAAGCATCACAATCGACGGATAGTACATTGCACCACGAATTTTTCGGATTGATTCGGCATCCTTTTCCTGCTGATCCGCGATGCGACGAAGTGCCTTTTCGAGGGTACCGGAAATCTCACCAGCGCGTATGAGCGCGAGATACACTTTATCAAATACCTGCGGATGTTTGGCGAACGAATCTACCAGCGTACGCCCAGATTCAATAGACACAATAATATCTTGTACAACTGCGCGCATTTTTGGATTTGATGTCTGCTCGACAATTGTATTGAGGCTCTGTGAGAGTGGCAAGCCTGCTTCGATCAAAGTAGCCAGAGAACGAGTAAAGTTTACCTTGTCTTTGCTTGTGATGCGCTGCGTGAGGCGTGTGAGTAGATTGCCGTCTGCTTCTTCACGAATATCAAGCGGCGACAACCCCTGGGCACTCAGTAGCTTTGCAGCTTCGCGCTCAGAATCAGCCTGAACAACAGACTTTACGATCTTTTGGGTCCCTTGATCTCTCGCCGAATAGATATATCGCTGCATGTTCTATCCCCTTACAATCCTTTCGAATTCACCTAAGTCGACTGCGTAATTACGCGCCTCATCGTATGCTACAGTACCTGCTTGCACAAGGCTCGCGAGCGTCCTATCCATTGTTTGCATGCCAAGGTCAGCACCGGTTTGAATGACTGCGTCGAGCTGGTGACTCTTTCCTTCGCGGATGATATTACGAACCGCTGAATTTGCTACAAGCACTTCGGCTGCAACCACACGACCACCGCCAATTGCCGGAACTAGTCGCTGCGAGCATATCCCCATTAGAATATTTGCAAGCTGCGAACGAATCTGCGGCTGCTGGTGCGGTGGAAATACGTCAATCATTCGATCGATCGACTGAGCCGCCGAGTTGGTGTGGAGTGTCGCGAACACCAAGTGCCCTGTCTCTGCAATCGTAATCGCCGCACTAATTGTCTCAAGGTCACGCATCTCACCGATGAGAACCACGTCGGGGTCTTGGCGAAGACTTGAGCGAAGTGCTGCGGAAAAACTATAGGTATCGTAATGAATTTCACGCTGCACAACTACCGACTTCTTCGATCGGTGCGTAAACTCAATCGGATCCTCGATGGTAATAATATGATGTGCACGTTCACTGTTAATCTTATCTACCAGCGAGGCAAGTGTTGTCGACTTACCAGATCCTGTTGGGCCCGTGACGAGCACAAGTCCGCGCGGATATTCAGCGAATTTCATTACCACAGGCGGCATGCCGAGCTCGGTGACAGACTTGATCTCGTTTGGAATCAAACGGAGTGCTGCCGCAAGGTTACCACGTTCATGAAATGCATTCACACGGAATCGCCCAAGTGTACCGAACGCAAAACTAAAGTCGAACTCTTTGTCTTTCATGAGTACTTGGCGCTGATCTTCGTCGAGAATTGCAAAGATCAAACGCTCCACAGTGGCAGCATCGAGTGTGTCGGTGCCATGTACTGGAGTAAGTGACCCATCAACACGGAGCATAGGTGGCAAGTCTACCTGCAAGTGAAGGTCAGAGGCCTTCTTGCGCACAACCTCTTCGAGTAATATTTCGATCCTGAGTTCTTGATTTGTCATAATTCCCCTATCCCTGTACCGTTACACGATTTACTTCTTCTAATGTTGTGACGCCGTTAATTGCCTTTAAATATCCATCTTCACGCATCGTTATCATGCCTTGTTCGATTGCCAAGCGCTGTATATGGGCACTGGTCGCACGTGTGATAATAAGGTTCTGGATTTCTTCGGAAATATCCATCACCTCGTACAAGCCCGCTCGTCCGCTATACGCTCCTGGTTGAGCTGGCGTGTCTTTTCCTACCATCAGGTCATAGTTTGGCTGCTGCGAGAGCGGCAGACTTTCGTACCCTAAATCCTCAGACACCCGAGCTACATCATCACGAGTTTTTGGCAAGAGATGA